>CALJBY010000055.1 GCA_938024025.1 uncultured bacterium | reverse complement strand
TACACGCCATCTTTTTATCGCCCTAGGCAGAGCGGTTGCATAAAGAATTTCGCAATATTTTCCGCAAGTTTATTCACCCTCAGTTGTTAAAAAAGATAAGAGCCTTGAGATGTGCGATATGGGATGTGGGAACCTGTTTTGAGTTTTTAACATTGGAGTACTAAATCTGCCAATTTCAGAGTGTGTCCTTTAGATTTGGGATTCTTGTTTTTAAGTTTTTAATTTTAGGCATTTGAATCTTCTGTGTTTCAGTTATAACAATACCTGTAGGGGGATGAGAAGGATGGGAAACACGACTACGTTCATTAAACTCTCCATAGCAGTTTCTTTAATCTTAGGATGTGCCTCTGCGGGGGAAAAGTATGCCATAAATGAACTTGCTCAGGTAGAAAAAACACGTTATGTGATCACAGAAAGTAACGACTCCACTCCTCATAATTTACCCAAACTGACTGAAGACTCCACACTCCCAGACTACCTCGAATACGCAGCCTTAAACAACCCCGGACTTGAAGCTGCATTCAACCGGTGGAAGGCAGCCCTTCAGCAGGTTCCCCAGGCTCGTGCCCTGGATGATCCAACCTTTAAGTATGCTTACTTCATCAAAGAGGTTGAGACCCGTGCCGGCCCTCAACGGCACAAGTTTGAGCTGTCCCAGATGTTTCCCTGGTTTGGAAAGCTGAGCGCTCAGGGTAACATCGCCCTTGAGGCAGCTAATACCGAGAAAGAGCGGTATGAAGCTGAGAAGCTAAAGCTCTTCTTCGAGGTAAAAGATGCCTACTACGAATACTACTACCTATCCCGCGCCATAGCCACCACAGAAGAGCACAAGAGATTAATTATCTATTTAGAAAATGTAGCCCGGACTAACTACAGCACAGGCATTACATCCTATGGAGATCTCATAAAGGCCCAGGTGGAGCTTGGCAAACTTGAGGATCGTTTGCTTACCCTGCTTGATCTTCGGGAACCTATTGTGGCAAAACTTAACGAAGCCCTCAACAGGCCTTTTAGCTATTCTCTTCCTTATCCAAAAGCTATGCCTGAAGAGAGATCAATTGGCAGCACCGATCAGATGGTTGCCTGGCTCAGAGAAAACAATCCGGAACTCAAGTCAATCGATTTTTCCATAGCGCAAGAGAAGGCTGCCATCAGTCTGGCACGGAAGAATTACTTTCCCAATCTAACCCTGGGTGTAGAATATATTGAAACAGATGATGCACTGACACCACCTGCTGATCCCGATACAGGTGAAACGCCGAGGGTAAAAGATGACGGGAAGGACCCTGTCATTGCCAAATTCGCTATCAATCTACCCATCTGGTACAACAAATACCGTGCAGGCGAAAAAGAGGCTCGGCTTAGGCATGTGGCAGCACAAAGCGAGCGGAGGGACCGGGAGAACAGTTTAATTGCAGATCTTAAAATGGAACTCTACAATTTCCGGGATGCTGAGAGGAAAATTGATCTTTACAGGAATACCCTGGTTCCAAAGGCAAAGCAATCCTTCAACGTCATTCAAAAGGCATTTACAACAGGAAAGACGGATTTTCTTGATGTAGTTGATGCTGAGAGAACGCTTTTGGAATTTGAGCTTTCTTACGAGCGGGCACGTGCCAACAGGGCCCAGCGTTTAGCGAAGCTTGAAGAGCTCATCGGCCAGGAGATACCGGGAGACGAATTAAGTAATAGCGGGACAGAAATGGAAGAACTTGAACAGGAAGAAAAAGCAGGACGCTGATTTTCTTAGATACACGCAGATAAACTGTATGAGGGAGTATTTATGAAGAAGATTAGTATTGTACTAATAATAATTGGGGCATTTGCCCTGGGCTACCTCATGAGAGGGGGAGGCCCACAAACACAGGACCGCCAGCAGGCTGTGAGTGAAACTCCCCAAACGGAGCTGTGGACCTGTTCCATGCACCCCCAGATTCAACTGCCCAAACCGGGCCAGTGTCCACTCTGCGGAATGGATTTGATCCCGGTTTCCAGCGGGGAGACAGGCAGTGATGCAGGTCCCCGCGAGTTAAATATGTCAGAAAAGGCAATGAAGTTAGCTGCATTAGAAGTCATGCCCATTGAAAGAAAGGAAGTGACTGCAAAAATCAGAATGGTGGGTAAAGTTGACTATGACGAGACCCGTATCAGTTCCATTACTGCATGGGTACCCGGACGAATTGACGACCTCTTTGTTGACTTCACCGGGGTGGAGGTCAAAAAAGGTGACCCTATGGTTTCCCTTTATAGCCCGGAATTGCTCTCTGCACAGGAAGAGTTACTCCAGGCAATCGTAACCGAAGAGGAGTTACAGCAGAGCAATATTCCTATCATGAGAGAAACCGCCTCAAAGACTGTTACGGCTGCAAAGGAAAAACTCCGGCTCTGGGGTTTGACCGGGAAACAAATTGAAGAAATTGAAACACGTGGGAAGACAACTGACCACGTAACCATTTACACCCCCATAAGCGGTGTAGTTATACACAAAAACGGCCTTGAAGGGATGTATGTTGAGACAGGCACTAAAATATATACCATTGCAGATCTCTCTCAGGTGTGGGTAAAGCTGGATGCTTATGAGTCTGACCTCACTTGGATACGAAACGGCCAGAAGGTGGAATTCGAGACTGAGGCGTATCCCGGGGAGATGTTCAAAGGGAAGGTTGTTTTTGTTGACCCCTTCCTAGACCCGAAAACCAGGACAGCCAAGGTACGAGTTAATGTCCCCAATTCTGAAGGAAAGCTTAGACCCGAAACATTTGTCCGTGCCGAGGTTCATGCAGCTATAAAGAGGGAGAGTGATGTTATTAAAGGTGTCACATCAAACCAGCCCCCGCTTGTTATACCCGCAACAGCACCCCTCTTTACGGGAAAACGGGCTATTGTCTATGTGCAGGTCCCGGATAACGGAGGAACCTATGAAGGGCGTGAAGTGCTGCTTGGTCCACGGGCCGGAGATTTTTACATAGTGCGGGAGGGGCTGAGTGAAGGTGAACAGGTGGTGGTAAACGGCAATTTCAAGATTGACAGTGCCATCCAGATCCTTGCAAAGCCGAGCATGATGAGTCCTGAAGGAGGTACTTCAACTCCGGGTCATCAGCATAGTGCTGAACAGAAAGATCTCACTTCAAAAACCCAAGAAATACAGATACAACTATTTGACGTTTCTGATGTGTTTAGAACTCAGCTCGATGGAGTTTTTTCTGCTTACTTCATGATGCATCAGGCATTGAGTCAAGATGATCTGAAAGGAGCTCAGGATGGCGCACAAAATTTACTCAGGTCTCTTGACAATGTAGATATGAAACTACTTGAAGGTCCCGCTCACTCGGTCTGGATGAACGAACATAAATCAATCACCGGAAGTGTTCAAGGTATAGCAGAATCAAAGAGTATTGAAAGTGCCCGATTAGAATTTATAACACTTTCTGCCACTCTTTACAGAGCAGCAAAGCAATTTGGTACCAGCGGCACACAACTTGTTCTCCGATTTTACTGTTCCATGGCCGCAGAAGGAAAAGGCGCCTACTGGCTGCAAAACAAAACCAGCGTAGAAAACCCCTACTACGGCAGCGCTATGTTCTCCTGTGGTGAACAGGTGGAAACAATCTCTCCCGCTTCTCTGGAGGAACACCCGCAAGGATCCACCCATGAATGATATGCAAAGAAATCATCGATCACCAAACACCAGCCTGATTGACCGGGTAATCAGATTCTGTCTGGAAAATAAACTCGTCGTTTTTCTGGTAACACTCTTCTTTATTTCCTGGGGAATCATAGTAGCTCCATTTGACTGGGAAGTGGGAGGATTGTTGCGCGACCCGGTACCGGTGGATGCCATCCCGGACATCGGCGAAAACCAGCAGATCGTTTTCACTGAGTGGATGGGGCGATCACCCCAGGATGTAGAGGATCAAATATCCTATCCACTGACGGTGGCCCTGCTCGGAATCCCGGGCATTAAAACAATCCGCAGCTACTCCATGTTTGGTTTTTCAACCATATACATTATTTTTAAAGACAATATTGAATTCTACTGGTCCCGTACACGGGTGCTGGAAAAACTGAACAGCTTGTCTGCAGGTACATTGCCCCAGGAGGTAAAGCCCACCCTGGGCCCTGATGCCACAGCCCTTGGGCAGGTCTTCTGGTACACCTTGGAGGGACAGGACGATAAAGGCAGCCCCACGGGGGGTTGGGATCTCCATGAACTCAGGACTATCCAGGACTGGTACGTGCGCTATGCACTCCTCGGAGCAGAAGGTATAAGCGAAGTTGCCTCAGTTGGCGGATTTGTGCAGGAATACCAGATCGATGTTGACCCCGATGCAATGAGGGCATACAGGGTAAAGATTGATGATGTGTTCTCGGCCGTCAAGATGTCGAATATCGATGTCGGTGCACGTACTATCGAGATCAACAAAGTGGAATACGTTATTAGGGGTCTCGGTTTCGTGGAGACACTGGAAGATCTCGAATATGCGGTTATCACGGTTAACAATAATGTTCCTGTCTATGTGAAAGATGTAGCCAGGGTGACCCTCGGCCCTGCCCTCCGGCGGGGAGCGCTGGATAAGGAAGGCGCCGAAGCGGTTGGGGGCGTAGTGGTCGTCCGCTACGGGGAAAACCCCCTTGCCGCCATCAAAAATGTCAAGAAAAAGATCGAAGAGATCTCCCCCGGCTTGCCAAAGAAGACCCTTGCCGACGGCACGGTGAGCCAGGTTAAGGTTGTCCCCTTCTATGACCGGACCGATCTCATCTACGAAACCCTGGGCACCCTCAACCGGGCACTGATTGATGAAGTGCTGGTTACCATCATCGTCGTAATCATGATGGTATTACACCTCAAAAGCTCTCTGCTCATTTCCGGTTTGCTGCCCCTTGCGATACTCATGAGTTTCATCGCCATGAGGGCTTTCGGGGTTGATGCCAATATTGTTGCCCTGTCGGGAATCGCTATTGCCATCGGCACTATAGTGGACATGGGAATCGTAGTCTGTGAAAACATCCTTAAACACCTTGACACTGCTGATCCAAACGAGGACCG
>CALJBY010000054.1 GCA_938024025.1 uncultured bacterium | reverse complement strand
CTGACTCTTGAATTCTAAACAGTTTTCTCCTTTCACCTTTTTCCTTGTAACTGTACTCTTTGCTCTGTGGTTTTCACCTTGACACACAATCGTGGTTTTCCTATACTTGCCCCATCATAAAGTCCATAGCTGAAGACAACTCTATGTACTATTTTGAAATTCTCAAAGAATTTTTTGACCGTAAAATTGATTATCTCATTGTTGGTGGGTTAGCGGTCAACCTGTACGGTGTTCCTCGGGTCACGCAGGATATAGATATAATTATTGCTCTTGATAAGGAAAATATTTTCAAACTAAATGAAGTTTTTAAAAGCCTGGGGTATGTTCCCCGTCTTCCTGGCGTGGATCCGGAAGCCCTTGCTGATCCCGTTGTCAGGGAGGATTGGATTGTAAATAAAAACCTGAAGGCATTTAGTTTCTACCACAGGCAGGATGCCTATAAAGCTGTAGATATTGTTCTAGTACATCCTTTGGATTTTGCCAAAGCGTTTCAGAATAAAACCATAAAAAAAGCAAAGGATATTGCCATCAACCTCGTGAGCGTGGATGATTTGATTCAAATGAAATCTTTTAGCGGACGGCAGCAGGACCTGAGTGATATTGAGCTTCTTAAAAAAATCCAGCAGTATAACGAGAAGGGGGGAGCCCATGAATGAAAAAAAAGGCTACTCCTACACGGTAGAAGACGAAAAGCTTATCGAATACATGAAGCTTTCTACAGAGCAGAAGCTAGAGTGGCTGGAAGAGATCAACGCCTTTACCCATGCCGTATTATCCGATGAAGAAAAATTAATACGGCAGAAACTGCGCGCAGCAGAGATTTAAGATTTTTTGTTTCTCTTGTCTTTGGCTGTAGTTAGTGATAAAATAATATAAATTACATTTGATAGTGCGCCCATAGCTCAGCTGGATAGAGTGGCAGACTACGAATCTGTAGGTCGGGGGTTCGAATCCCTCTGGGCGCGCCAGATAAATCAAGCACTTAGCCATGCGGCTCGGTGCTTTTTTTATGGGTTTCTGTTGCTGGGGTCGGGACTGGGGTCAGGCTTGCATAATGGCATAACGGGCTTGGTTTACACATTTGACAAATATGCCATTATGCAAGCCTGACCCCATTTCCATTCACTTCCCGAACAAGAGAAAAGACAATAGCCATATTTCGTTACTGGTGGTATGCGTAGCAGAAGGGTTAACCTCAGTAAAGCAGATTAATGGAAGAATAGGTGGATGACGCAATCATTAATGGAACGAAATGATCAGGGTTTTAATTTCTCCGCGAGATCCCGTGAGAAGGTTTCAGCGTGCATTACTTTGGTTGTGAGCTTGAGGATTTTCTCAATTTTCTTCTTGGGAATATTAAATTCAGACAGCGCAATCCTGATAATCAAGGAGTAAATATCACTAAGATTTGCCGATAACTGTTTATTGATTTTAGCCAGCGTTAAAGCCCTTGTTGCTCCATGAATAGCCAAAATACGAGCATGGATCTCGTTATCAGTAAAATGAAGATTCAGATCGTTTAATAAGTTTTTCATTCTGGAAACTTTGAGGCTAATCATAAAATTTTCGGCAGATTCATTTTTATAGATAGCATTGTAAAAATTGAACAAGGGTTTGTATTTAAAAATCTCACTTGTTCCTATCGCAATACCTAAGGCATATCTTAGAAGCGGTTCATTGTATTTTACTGCCATACTATCTGTGAGACTGCTAATTTCAAGGAGAGCATCTTTCAAAGCAAAAAGAAGGATTTCTTCCTTATTTTTAAAAAAGTGATAAAGACTGCCCGTCGAGAGCCCTGCCTGTTTAAGTATCTGCCGGACAGTTGTGTTTTCATAGCCCTGTTCAAGAAAGAGTCTTCGGGAAATCTTTATTATTTTGTTTCTCACTGCTTCTCTGTTGGCTTTCCGGGTCTTCATCCTCATAGTACCTTTGTTGTACATTGGTTGGGCAGCACTGCAAATCAGCTTTAATTAGAACATGTTCTTTTATCCTTGACAAGGGAAAAAGGGTGTGCTATTTTAGAACATGTTCTAAATAGTGCAGGTCTTTTACTGTATGAAAGAGATTAAACAGGCACGTCATCCACAGAGGATTCTGAATCGGGGAAACTTTGTTTTACAAGAACGACCAGATTGATTTTGACATCTCTTTAACTCTTTGCTAGAGATAAGAAAGTTTCAGAGGAAAAAGGGAGGTATAGATGACCGAGAAAAAAGATGAGCTCATAAAGATAGTTGGCGCGGAGAAGGTAATTGATGATCCGGTTACCTTGGATGTTTACTCCAGGGACCACAGCTTCACTCCGCCCAGGAAGCCCCTGATGGTGGTAAAGCCTAAGAATGCAGATGAAGTTCAGGGTATAGTTAAGTGGGCTAACCAATCGAAAACGCCACTGGTTCCGGTAAGCTCAGGTCAACCGCACTTCCGTGGTGACACTGTTCCCGGTTCAGGAGGGGCAGTCATTGTGGACCTTAGTGGGATGAACCGGATCATCATGATGGACCGGAGAAATCGTGTGACTGTCGTTGAGCCCGGGGTGACCTTCAGTCAACTCCAGCCGGAGCTGGCTAAGGAGGGATTGAGACTTCCCATGCCACTGTTGCCACGTACCTCTAAATCTGTGCTGGGGAGCGTCATGGAAAGGGAGCCTATAACAAACCCCCGGTATGCCTGGTCGCTGACCGAGCCGCTGCGGTGCCTTGAGACAATCATGGGGAACGGGGATATGTTCAGGACGGGTGAGCTTGCTGGAGCAAACGTTAGTACTTCCACCAGCGGGGTGTCGAAGCCCATGCCGATAGAAGAACTACTGGAAAAACGAAAAAAAACACAAGAAACGGCGCTCTATCAATATGGCCCGGGGCAATTTAATTACCACAAGCTGCTATCAGCAGCGCAGGGAACTATGGGTATTGTTACCTGGGCGTCTCTGAGATGTGAGGTGTTACCCAAAGTTCACAAGTTTTTCCTGGTGCCATCCAAAGGTTTTGATAACCTGATCGGCTTTGCCTATAAACTTTTACGGATACGGTTTCATGATGAATTACTGTTGTTAAATAGTTCCAGCTTGGCGTCCATTCTTGGAGAGGGAACTGAGCAAATTATGGGCTTGCGGGAAGAGCTTCCTCCATGGACTCTCATCTTAGGGCTGACCGGTCGTGACATAATGCCGGAGGAAAAGGTTGCATGTCGGGAAAAGGACATTGCAGATATAGCTCAGCAATGTAGCGTGCGTCTGGAGTCAGCAATCCCCGGGGCAACAGGTGCGCAGGTCGGGGAAAC
>CALJBY010000053.1 GCA_938024025.1 uncultured bacterium | reverse complement strand
ATATCCTGCAATCCGGCAACACCTCCTACGGTGGTAGCGGGCTGAAAGAGAAGCTGGGAGGCAATCTCGTGCAAGGCTTCTTCCTCATAGGCAATACGCTCAAGGGGTCTGCGCGGTGCTCCGGCAATAACTACCGTTAAGGTGTACGGTGGTAGTGTTGCCCGATAGTCTTCAAAATCTTTTGGCCACTCATCAGCCAGAAGGAGTGCAAGGTTAAAGTTATTTAACAGAAAACACTCATTGCCTATATGTCTCCGCTGCATCCGATAGATGGGCTCAACTGCGTCCTCAATCTTCTTAAAAGGAATAAAAAATACTTTCTGATGCTTGGGACGGTATTCGGTCTTAATATTGAGCCAGGTTACTATTCCCAGTGTGCCCTGTGCCCCCTGGAAAAGACGGAAAAAATCAATTCCCGGTCCTTCAGGATATGCTTCTTCAGTGTTGGCTGCTGAGGCAGTTCCTGTCCTGAACACATCTCCCTGGGGAAGCACCACCTCCATGGTAAGTACGGGCTCGGCATACTCGTACTTGGGTATAACCATGGGGTTACGCTCCAGACTGGATGTTAATGCCGACATCTGGGGATGGGGAAAGAGGGGATTTAAAGCCATCTGGTCATGTTCCTTTAATGTCTCCTGTAAGGCCCCCCAGGTTACCCCCGGCTCTACCTTTACTTTCCGGTTTCTGGAGTCAACCTGAATCACTTTATCCATTCTCCTTAAATCCACGACGATACCACCCTGTTCCGGAATGGTCTCTCCATGGAAGTGTAGAGCTGAGCTCACTGGTATTACGGGCACGAGTTGTTTGTTAGCCAGTTTTACCACTTTCTGAACTTCTTCACCATTCTTGGGTTTTACCACAAGTGACGGTCTCCGTGGTTGATTGAGACTCAAATCCTTTCCATACGCATCCAAGGTTGGCTCATCATCCAGAACGTACCTTTTACCAACTATAGCTTCCAGTCCTTTCTTTATCATGTTTTGCCTCCCTGTTATTAAACTATTCATCTCAGTCGAATTTTAGAACAGCATATGAAATGACACATTTTACTTTTATTTGTCAAGAAAATTATAATGAAAATAAGGTCATAATGAAGGCGTGCCGGTAATTCTCCTGCACGAACCTAAGATTTTTCCACTTTACTATTGACAGCTCCGACAAAAGATGCTTTTTTAGTTAAAATACGTATCGTTATAGTACCTAATCCGTACTTATACATGCACCGAATGAGGGAGGTATGCAATGAATAAACCCAGTATACGCGGTAAGGTAAACATAGGCTGTATTACACTCATCCTCCTGGTCAGTGTAGGAGGTTACGTCGGCTATAAATTTGGAAGGGTCTATCTGGCAAAATACATTTTTGACAGAAAAATCTTTGAGCTCGCCGGTGATGCAGCCGAAGATTGGAAAGAAAAGGCCTTCCCTACAGAAGTAGACATCGCCAATGTGGTCATGGAAGAGGCTAAAAAACTTTCTGTGGATATCACCTATGATGATATCCTGATTGAGCGAGAAGCAAAATATGTCAGGATCAAAGTCACCTGGGAAGGGGATATAGTCATACCGTATTACACACATCATTATTATTTTCCTTTTGAATACAAGAGGATGAAAACGTTCTAAAACCTCTTTTACACAAGGGGTGTGTTAAGCACTCCGCGGAGAGCGCACCGATACTCACGCAGCAATGGAAACCAGCAAAACAATGCAAAGAGGCATAGTGGATGTCACAACGGCCGACCCTCTTTCTCATCGATGGCAGTTCATATATTTATAGAGCCTTCTTCGCACTCCCCTATTTTTCCACCTCTTCCGGTATACCCACCAATGCAGTCTACGGTTTCACGACGATGATCCTCAAGGTCATCACTGATTACGAACCAGACTATGTAGCTATCGTCTTCGACACACCCGCACCTACCTTCCGGCACGAAGTCTACCAGGAATATAAAGCTAACCGCCCTGAGATGCCCGACAACCTCTCTGTCCAAATCCCCTATATCAAAGAGGCGGTTAAGGGCTTTAATATCCCCCTGCTCGAAAAAGAAGGCTTTGAGGCTGACGATATTATCGGGACTATCGCCAGAGCAGAGGAGAGAAAAGGCTTTGAGATAAAGATTATCAGCAGTGACAAGGATTTATTCCAGCTGGTCAACGAGCACATTACCGTTATTGATACCATGAAAGATAAGCAGTACGATGCCCAGGGGGTCATGGAACACCTCGGAGTGACACCTGATAAGGTCACCGACTTCCTGGGACTCGTCGGAGACAGTTCAGACAACGTGCCCGGGGTACCCGGCATCGGTAAAAAGACTGCCGTGAAGCTGCTGGAACACTATGGCAGTATGGCCCATCTCCTCAAGAACTGTGAAACCCTATCTCCCAAGAGGGTTAAGGAAAACCTCACTGCCTTTGCCGACCAGGCACTGCTGAGCAAGCAACTGGTTACCCTGGACACAGCAGTGCCCCTGGCATATGATATTGAAGGATTTAAAACCTCTGAACCCGACAGGGACAAGCTCAAAGACCTTTTTAAAGAACTTGAATTTACAAAATTTTTACAGGAGTTTACTCCGCAGACATCAGCCCTTCACCATGAGTATGTCCTCATCACCACCGAAAAAGGGTGCACTGAACTGCTCTCCCACATACGGGATGCTCAAGAATGTGCTCTTGCGCTCATCACTGCCTCACCAGATCCCCGGATTGCGCAACCTGTTGGAATAGCGTGTGCGTATACAGAAGGTCAGGCGTTCTATCTACCCCTGAGTCATACCACTGCTGATAGCCCCTCGTTACCTCTGAAGTGGGTGCTATCACAGCTCAAACCTCTCCTGGAAGATGAAACGATAAAGAAGTTCGGGCACAATATCAAACATGAGATCATTGCCCTTGAACAGCAGGGGATTGAACTCAAAGGCATCACCGGTGATACCATGATAGCCTCCTACCTTCTCAACCCTTCCCGGCACAACCACAGCTTGGAGGATATAGCACTGGAGTCTTTTGATCACAAGATGACTACCTACAAGGAGCTGGTAGGCACTGGCAAGAAGGAGTTATCCTTCGATCAGGTAGAGCTTGATAAGGCCAAGACCTACGCCTGTGATCGCGCGCATCTGACCCTGAAAAGCACCAAGCTCTTGATTGCTCAACTCAGCAGGGAAGGTTTTGACCAGCTCTTCAATCATGTAGAGCTGCCCCTGGTTAACGTGTTAGCGAGCATGGAAACGCATGGTGTTAAGATTGACACTGACAGTTTAAAAAGCATCTCCCGGGAATTTGAAACCATTTTAAACACGTCCTCGGAGAACATTTACCAGCTGGCGGGAGAAACCTTCAACATCAATTCCCCTCAGCAGTTAGGAAAAATTCTCTTCGAAAAATTACACCTTCCCGGAGCAAAAAAAACAAAAACCGGTTACGCAACAGACGTTGATGTACTTACCAAACTTGCTCAAACGCATCCTTTACCTGCTGAAATTTTAGCCTATAGAAGTATCAGCAAGCTCAAGTCCACCTACGTTGATGCCCTGCCCCATCTGGTAAATCCGGCTACAGGACGCATTCACACCTCATATAACCAGACGGTCACCGCGACCGGGAGACTCAGCAGCAGCAACCCCAACCTGCAGAACATTCCCATACGAAGCAGTGAGGGGAGAAAAATCAGAGCGGCCTTTATTGCGGAAAAAGGCTGCAGCATCCTCTCCGCTGACTACTCACAAATTGAGCTCAGGATCTTAGCCCATCTCTCACAGGATCAACTCTTTGTAGAAGCATTCAGACAAAACGAAGATATCCACACACGCACGGCTGCAGAGATCTTTGGACTTATGCCCAATCTCATAACCCAGCAGATGAGAAGAGAAGCAAAGGTAATCAATTTTGG
>CALJBY010000052.1 GCA_938024025.1 uncultured bacterium | reverse complement strand
TTTCTACGGCAAGAGTACTATACCTAATAACTACTAGAATTGCAAGCCTATTGTGATGCTCCCTGCGCACCCCGTTTAAGCACACTACTCATTGAACCGGGCAGGCAGTGCGGGGCAACCCGGAAATTAGTTGTACTGTTTTTCACTGTTCTCAAAGGAGCTTGCAGCGGTTAAGGGGGATGCCTGCTACGTAGATAGGTTAACGGTGAAGCGGTGAGGAAGCTTCACGGAATGACTTCTTCTTTTTCACTAATCTGTTGTTTAATCTGTTGAATAAGGTCTTGAAGGGCAGGAAAAACGTTCTCTCGCATATCACCCGCAATAGCTGCTACCATAATATCCTCTCCCACCTTAAGGGTGCCTTCGTAGAGTTCAACCAGTACCTCTACTATGCCCGGGCGCGATTTAATCTCTGCTATAATCTTCGTTAAAATCTCATGACGTGCTTTCACCCGTATCTCACTCACCCGTCCTCCACCTCTCGAAGTGCCTCTGACAATGCCATTATGGCAGAGGATCATACCTGCTTCACCGATGCGGGGATGAGCTTTTATTCGGGTAACCATCTCTGCTACTGTCATTTTATCTCCTTATATGAAAATATACTAGTGCACAGGTGGATTTCTACCTCTTAAGGAATCATGGGTACTATCTTGCTGGAAGATTGGACTGCAGAAGAGAGAGGGGTACAGTATAACAGAAATAAAGGATACAGAGCTACCATAGGAAATGATCACAGGTGTGTCAAGATAAAAGCTCTTGAATAGGCAAAAGTTATAGGGCGGCATGGTACTGTGTCCGATCTACCATGAAATGTTATTTTTAACTTCCTTGAATATATTTTTGTGGTATGATTTTACCGCTAACGGGAAAGATGTATTTTTCGTAAGTGCTGGCACGGATTGTTCCGTTCCCACCGTTTGAGAAAAGGGACCTAATTGATCTTTTATTACATAGTTTTCTGTCGTGATGCTTAACGCGTGTAGTTCACCAAAGGAATAGGGTATATGACTATTTTTAGCAGTAGTAACGTTTTTTCCTGTAGTAAGATTATCTTCATCGGTGCGCTTTCGTTTTTTATCTCCGGTTGTGCTTCCATGCCATCACTGCCTTCCTCTCCCTTCCAGCTTGATCAACTCGACCTTTCTCCTCTTCAGGGGAAGGTGATAGTTATTGACCCTGGTCACGGAGGGAAATATGGAGGTGCTATAGGAAAGATGGGACTGAAGGAGTCCGAGGTTAATCTGGGAGTTGCTCTTTATCTGTGGGGGGCTT
This sequence comes from uncultured bacterium, assembly GCA_938024025.1. Taxonomy (GTDB): domain Bacteria; phylum Desulfobacterota; class WTBG01; order WTBG01; family WTBG01; genus CALJBY01. Next base: position 9,048 of record CALJBY010000052.1, on the reverse strand, counting down.
TGCAGAGCGCCGGAGTGAAGCCGATCATGACACGAACCGCGGATACCACGGTGGCTGCTCCTTCTCATAAACAATTACGTGCTGACCTGCTGGCTCGAAGCATGATGAGCAACACTGTTAATCCAGACCTCTTTGTCAGCATTCACCACAACTCCAATACCCACCGTCCGCAGAAGAATAATCTTGAGGTCTATTACAAACTTACCGATTCTGGTGCTTCTCAAGAACTGGCGGAGTGCATAATGAATAGGATCAGAAATGCTTTTTCCATTACACAAGCTCAGGTACTTCCGGGGAACTACAGCGTTTTGAGAGGAACCAGAGCAACGGCAATTTTGGGAGAAGCATCCTATCTCACCCATAGAGAGAACGAGAGACGACTGAGTCTCCATGGGTTTTTAAAGCTGGAAGCCGAGGCCTATTTTTTGGGTATTCTCGACTATTTTGCCCGGGGCGTTCCACGTATCTTTGACGTAACACCAGATGGTGATGTATATACCCAGGCCCAACCTGAGGTGATAGGGTGGGTTAAGGATGATGCCTATGGTAAAGGTATTGATCCTGACTCGATCAAACTGTATCTTGATGGTGTCGCAGTAGAACATTTCTACGATCTTTTAACGGGTAAGGTAAGCTACATCCCATCACATCCGCTTAAGAATGGAGAGCACACACTCCTTTTAGAGGCAAGAAACCGGGGAGGAAACAGCGCTCATCCCGTTAGAACGGTTTTTAGCGTGGCACTTCCTCCAGCTGCCGTTGTGCTTTCCCCGATCGTTGAGACGATTCCACCTGATGGTCGTTCCAGAAGCAGAATAACGGCAACCGTTTTGGATAGCAACCGCAATCCGGTGGCTGATGGAGCCAGCGTTGCCTTTTCCACTTCTGCAGGAGAACTTGCGGATTCTGTGGTTCCAACCAGTTTCGGCAAGGCAACTACCCATTTGATTGCGGGCTATCAAAGAGAAGAAGCGGCAGTGGTTGCGACCTGTAACGGACTTCGAAGTTCATGCACCGTCACCTTCGATAAGCCGGAGAAAAATCTCTTAGAAATTTCCATTTATGACTTGCAGGGTAACCCTGTTAAAGGAGCTGATTTGATCTGTGGAAAAGAGCTGTGTTGTGTGACAGATTACCTGGGGTACTGTTTTTACCAGAAAGATAGTGATGAGGAACTATCTTTTGCCGTTTGGAAAGATGGATATCAATCCTTAAAAGGCTCCTTTAGTGTAAAAGGGGACGAGGTTACTCGGGAAGAGCTGCTGTTAAAACCGGTTGATAATGGACTTATGTGGAACAAGGTTGTTGTGATAGACCCGCACGGAGAGGATGGAATCTCTACCTCCCTCTCCTCTCCTGCAATTGAAAGGGCGGAAGCCAATTTCAAAACAGCTTTTTATTTAAAAGAAATGCTGAAGCTTGCTGGTGCGAAGGTCTTCCTAACCAGGGGAAACGATTTCATTCCCAGCCCTGCAGAAAGAGTAATAAAAGCCGATGCGGTGGGAGCTGAGGTTTTAATCTCGTTAAATCACAAAAAAGGGTCTTCCCTTGGCTACTATTTCAATAGTATAAAGGGAAAATTTTTGGCCCGTTCTATCAAGCAGTCTATTGATGATGAACTTTCCTGTAAAAAAGTCAAGATGATAGAAAGCACTAATTTTGTTATTGTCCATACCGAAATGCCAGCAGTGGTAGTAAACATCGACTACCCTAAGTGTAAAAGGTTACCGGGAGATAAAGAGGAACGGGCCTGGACAGAAGCAAGAGTAATTTATCAAGGTTTGCGATCTTATTTTCAGTCGAACCACTAAGGACACCCTAAGTTAAATGAAAAGCTCATTTAACCGGGCAGGCGAAGGAAGCAAGAAACATGCAGCTGATGGTTGAGCAACCTTTAACGGGGTGGATGTGCTCTGAGAAAAGGAACTGAAAAAGTGGAGAGTGAAATTTTTCGAGAATATGATATCAGAGGCATTGTAGGCGAGACTTTAGATGCGGAAGGAGCACTCACCCTTGGTAAGGGCTTTGGCACCTATTGCAGTAAGCAGGGGGGGATCTTAGCTGTTGGTCGTGATAATCGATTGAGTTCATTCGATTTACAGCAAGCAGTTATAGCGGGGTTAGTCTCTACGGGCTTTCAGGTGATTGATCTGGGCCAGCTTCCTACACCTGCATTTTATTTTTCAGTGATCCACCTTCAAACTGATGGCGGGATAATGGTTACTGCCAGCCATAATCCTCCCCACTATAATGGCTTTAAGCTGCGCAGAGGAGAGCGGGCGGTTTTTGGGGAAGAGATCCAGGCAATTCGTAAGATCATTGAAAGGGGTAGCTTTACCGTAGGGAAAGGGAGGAGTGAAACACGTGATACCGTTGATGATTACCTTTCTGCAATTACAAACCGAATACGCTTAAAACGTCCTTTGAAAGTTGTGGGGGATGCAGGAAACGGGACTGCCGGACCGCTCGTTGCCCGTGTACTGAAAGATCTGGGATGTGAACTTATTGAACTCTACTGTGAACCAGACGGTACGTTTCCTCATCATTTGCCTGATCCTACGGTAGCAAGTAATCTAGTTGACTTGATTGCCAAAGTTAAGGAAACCGGGGCCGATGTTGGCGTTGCCTATGATGGCGATGGAGACCGGTTAGGAGCCGTGGATGAAACAGGGAGTATTGTGTGGGGAGATCAACTGTTATCGCTTTTTAGCATGGAGATCCTGCAAGGGAAACCAGCACCGGTTGTTTTTGATGTAAAGTGTTCCCAGGCACTGATAGAAACGGTCAAACAGTGTGGCGGGATTCCCGTTATGTGGAAAACAGGCTATCCCAATATTCAAGCGAAGATGATAGAGGTTCAGGCCCCCGTGGGCGGTGAGATGAGCGGGCACTTCTACTTCATGGATGACTATTTTGGTTTTGATGATGGTATTTTTACCTCCTGCCGCCTTCTGCAGCTAATCTCGAACACCGATCAGTCATTAAGTGAGCTCTTACAGGTTCTGCCCCACTATCAGTCGACTCCAGAAATCAGGGCTGAATGCCCTGAGAAAGAAAAGTTTACCATCGTGCAGGAACTTACGTCGTATTTTAAGGAGCGGTATGCGACTATTGATGTAGATGGCATTCGCATCCTCTTTGAAGACGGCTGGGCACTCATCCGGGCTTCCAATACCCAGCCTATTATTGTTTTGCGGTTCGAGGCAAAAAACCAAGAGAGGATGGAGGAGATACAAAAGATAGTTCGGGATCGTCTGCGTGCCTACCCTTCAGTTACCATAGATTTTTAGGGTGAAGCAAGCTATCAGGACACAGAAAGCAGGATTCAGAAGGTAAAGAAGAAATGCCTAAAATGAGCTAAATTGCCTAGAATGCCTAAATTAAAAACTTGTTTCTCACCGCAAAGATGCAAAGTAGGCTGAGATTTTAAATAGCAAAGAAATTGCTTCATTCGTTTCACTCCCTCGCAATGACATTATGACACAGTCTAATCAAGAATAGGGAGTCATTCAAAATTCGATGTTGGACGTTGAATGTTCGATGTTCATTTTTTCTCTTTAGTATTTAAAAAAGGACGTGACTATGGAGAGTAAGATTGCCCGTGCTCTGGAGCTCACTTATGACCCCGTAGCGATCATATGGACGGATGAAAAACCTGACAAGGCAGTATGCTTTAAAAAGGGAGGGACCTGGAGTTGTGTTATGGGGTTGTTCGCAGGTGCTGCCAGGGGTAAAACGGCTGTGTTTGACCGGGAAACCTATGGCTGTGTGGGCGGCGGTGTTGGTTTAGGGTTTGGCAATCAGTATGATTGTTTCCCCGGGAGTATTGAGTGTTTCTGCCATTTCTTGTCCAAGGGAAATGAACATTTTGAATTTGGCAGGAAGATTGCGCCGGCGATTGAAAAATTACTGGGTAAAGCATTTGCTGCAACCTTTCTCAGGGGTGAACGGTTCATGAAATCACCTGAGCAGGTAAAAAAATTTCTTGAACTCTTACCCATGGTAGATATCCCGAACAACTATGTGGTTTTAAAACCACTGAGTGCGGTAAATGGTCAAGACAAGCCCCGGGTTATTTCCTTTGTAGTAAACTCCCATCAGCTTTCTGCCCTGACCACCCTCTCCTACTATGAAGCGGGAAATCTCTGTAATGTTATTATACCCAAGGGGGCTGCTTGCCACCAGATAGGAATATTCCCTTACCGGGAAGCTGAATCCGAACATCCAAGAGCTGTTGTCGGTTTAACCGATCTTTTTGCCAGAAAAAGTGTAAGAAAACAACTGGGTGAGGATGTAATGACCTTTAGTGTCCCCTTTACCACCTTTAAAGAAATGGAAGAAAATGTCGAGGGAAGCTTTCTCCAGGAAGAGACATGGGAAATGCTTAAAAAAACAGCACCTTGACCACCTGCATACTGTCTGCTGCCCCGGTGGCAAAAAAGCCCAAAACCCTTGACAACACTAAGAGAGCTTTGCTATAAAAGAAAGCTTTATAATCCAGTTTCCCTAAGTCCCGAGTAGCCAGGCTCTTTGTGGATCGGTTACCCGGTGCCTTTACACCCATAGCATGCATATAAAAGAATTTGATTATGATCTTCCACCTGAATTGATTGCACAGTATCCCGTTGAGAAACGGGACCACTCCCGCCTGATGGTTCTCCACAGGAAGAGTAAGGCGATTGAACACAGGTCCTTCTTTCATATAACTGACTACCTTAATAAAGGAGACGTCTTAGTTTTAAATGATGCCAGGGTTATACCTGCCCGTTTAACTGGAAGGAAACAATCCGGCGGGACAACAGAAGTTTTACTCCTGAAGCACCTTGCAAACGGAAGCCCTCGTGAATCGACCTGGCACTGTTTGATTAATGCCAGTAAGAGGACTAAGATTCACTCCAAGATCTTCTTTAACCAGTCACTTACTGCCGAGGTTATGGAAGAGGGGGAAGAAGGATTTACCCTCACCTTCACCGGCGAGGGTAACGTTGAGGACGTTTTAGAGCGCATAGGAATAACACCGCTTCCTCCTTATATCAAGCGGTGTAACGGTTCAGAAGATGGTTTAAGTGATCGCGACCGGTATCAAACGGTCTTTGCCCGATCAAAGGGGGCCGTAGCTGCTCCGACGGCAGGACTCCACTTTACCAGTGCGTTGCTCGACCGGATTGCACAGAAAGGGGTACAGGTTGTTTTTCTCACCTTGCAGGTGGGATGGGGTACCTTTCAGCCGGTGCGGGTAGAGCGGATTGAAGAACACCGTATGTACGCAGAAGACTATGCAGTGGACTCATCTGCTGCTGAGATTCTTAATGACGCTCGACGGCGGGGGGGGCGGATCATTAGTGTGGGAACGACAACAACCCGTTTGCTGGAATCAGTTGTTAGTGGTGATGGTACGGTGAAACCGGGGAGAGGGTCTACCGACTTGTTTATATACCCCGGCTATTCTTTTAAGGCCATTGACTGCTTGATTACCAATTTTCATGTGCCCCAATCGACCCTGGTCATGCTGGTAGCAGCTTTTGCCGGAAGAGAATGTATCTTAAACGCATACCATGAAGCAATACAAGAAGGTTATCGGTTTTACAGCTATGGTGATGCAATGATGATTATGTAACAAGGGAAGGTGAAGGTGTTTGTTTTAGTTGCTAAGGATGTAGAAACAGGTGCCCGTTCAGGGAAACTGAGCACCGTACATGGAGAGATTAATACGCCTGCTTTTATTCCGGTTGGTACCCAGGCTACGGTTAAAGCCCTGACGCCGGAAGACCTGGTGTCGCTTGGTGCTGAAATCATTCTCTGCAATACCTACCATCTCTATTTGAGGCCGGGCCACGACTTGATTAAGGGCCTGGGCGGTCTCCACAGGTTTATGCATTGGGACTATCCCCTGTTAACCGATAGCGGAGGCTTTCAGGTTTATAGTATGGGAGCGAACCAGAGGATTTCCGAAGAGGGTATTACCTTTCAATCCCATCTTGATGGTTCACGGCATCTGCTCGGCCCTGAACTCTGTATAACAATTCAAGAGGCACTCGGTGTAGACATCATGATGTGTCTTGATGAGTGTGTCCCCTACCCGGCTTCTTATGACTATACCAGTGCTTCGCTTGATCGAACTACTCGCTGGGCCGAGCGATGTAAGGAGAGCACCCACCACAAGGACCAGGCCCTCTTCGGTATTGTTCAGGGGGGTATGTTCAAAGACTTGCGGGCAAGGAGTGCGAGCGATCTGGTTGCCCTGGACTTAGACGGGTATGCTCTCGGGGGACTGAGTGTAGGAGAAGAAACCGCTCTCATGCGGGAGATGGTAGAGCATACGGCTCCCCTCCTTCCAGAAGAGAAACCGCGATACCTTATGGGAGTGGGTACACCGGAAGACATTGTAGAAGCGGTTAAGCACGGGGTGGATATGTTTGATTGTGTGCTGCCTACACGCAATGCACGAAACGGTATGTTGTTTACCCGTTCGGGGCGGATAGTGATTAAAAATGCCAAGCACAGAAATGAAGATGGTCCTATCGATCCCTCTTGCACCTGTTACACGTGTAAACACTATTCCCGGGCGTATTTGCACCACCTCTTTTCAGCTAAGGAGATCTTGTCTTCACGGTTAAACACGATCCATAATCTCTTCTATTACCTTAATCTCATGAAAGAAATAAGAACTGCATTGCGTAACGGAACCTTTGCTCGCTTCTATCAGAGCTTTTATGAAGTGAGAAACGAAAACGAGAGCCCACAGGCGATTTCACTTTCAGCATTTCAGGCAAGGAGGTAGGTATGTTTTTAAGCTTCGCTTATGCTATGGCACAACCAGCGGAAGGAGGTGCTCAGGGTTTTACGGCCTTTGTACCACTCATTCTCATTTTTGTTATCTTTTATTTTCTCCTGCTGAGACCTCAACAAAAGAAGGCTAAACAACAAAAGGACTTTCTTGCGGATCTTAAGGCAGGAGATATGGTTATAACTTCCGGTGGACTTCATGGAAAGATCACCGCCCTAACCGATGCTGTTGCTACCCTGGAAATAGCCGATAAAGTCAGGGTGAGAGTTTCAAGAAATCAGATCGCCGGCTCAAGTGATCTCAAAAAGAAAAAATAATTATTCAGGTGGAGAACTGTAATGGACAAAAGTTTAAAGTGGAGAGTCATTCTCATTGTAGTCGTCATTGCCATTTCCTGTTTATATTTAATACCGAGCGCTGCGAAACTACCCAGCTGGTGGGGAAGCACCTTTCCCAGCGAAAAAATTGCCTTGGGATTAGATCTGCAGGGAGGGATGCACTTGCTGCTCGAGGTAGAAGCAGAGAAAGCGCTCTCAAATACCGTAGACAGGCTGGTAAGTGACCTGAGTGATGTTCTCTTAAATGAACGTATTCCCTTTGACCGGATAGAGAGAGTAGCAAGTGACAAACTCCTCCTCGAGGTCTTGAATCCTACCTTTAAAGAACAATTCAGCGCATTACTCACGGACAGGTTCCCCAATCTGGAAAAACTTAAGGTTGATGAAAAAGAGGGTATTGTCACCTACACCTTGGGATTACGAGCCGAGGACAAGGAATATCTCAGAAAATTTGCTGTAGACCAGGGGCTGGAAACCATTCGTAATCGTATCGATGAGTTTGGCGTAAGTGAACCCACGGTTCAAAAGCAGGGTAGTGATCGTATTTTAATACAGCTTCCGGGTGTCAAAGACCCCAAACGGGCCATTGATCTTATTGGTAAAACGGCGCTCCTGGAGTTTAAGGTCGTGAATGATGAGTATGACATCAATAGTGCTTTAAAGGGTGAGATTCCTTCGGACTCCGAACTCCTCTACTCAAAACGGGAAGATAAAACAACCGGCGAATCAACCAAAAAGCCCTTTCTCGTTAAAAAGAGAACTTCACTTACCGGGGAACACCTGCAGACAGCCCGGGTGAGTTTTAACCAGTTTAATGAACCTTACGTATCTATTGGCTTTGACTCCATGGGGTCAAAGCTCTTTGAGCGAATCACCAGAGATAACGTTAAGAAGAGGCTTGCTATTATTCTCGATAATAATGTTTACTCGGCTCCGGTGATTAGAGAGCGGATAGCAGGAGGACGGGCGAGTATTGAGGGTAGCTTTACCACTGAGGAAGCACGGGATTTAGCTATTGTGTTGCGTGCTGGTTCCCTGCCCGCCCCGGTTACTATTCTTGAACAAAGGACGGTGGGCCCATCCCTGGGACAGGATTCTATTCGTCAAGGAATCAAATCCATCCTCATCGGTGGTGCTGCAGTTGTTCTCTTTATGATGATTTACTATCATCTTTCCGGGGCGGTTGCTAATTTTGCCCTCTGTCTTAATATACTGATAATTTTTGCGGCATTGGCTGCTTTTCGGGCAACCCTGACTCTTCCCGGCATAGCAGGTATTTTGCTTACTATCGGTATGGCAGTAGATGCAAATGTACTCATTTTCGAACGTACACGAGAAGAACTCCGCACGGGTAAAACGCCACGAGCATCAATCGAAGGCGGCTATGCCAAGGCACTTGTTACCATTCTTGATGCCAATATTACAACACTCATTGCTGCCCTCTTCCTCTTCCAGTTCGGAACAGGACCGGTTAAGGGGTTTGCCGTGACCTTGACCATTGGACTCACTGCCAGTTTGTTTACTGCAATCGTTTGTACCCGGGTAGTGTATGATTATTTTCTTTCCAGGATGAGAATTAAAAAATTGAGTATTTAGTATCAAATCATTAAAAGAGGATAGAAGTATGGAACTCATTAAACCGAACAGTAACATAAATTTTGTTGGCCGGATTAAAACAGCACTCATCTTTTCACTTGTCTTGATTGGCATCAGCCTCCTCTCACTACTCATCAAGGGGGGACCTCGCTATGGAATCGACTTTGAAGGAGGAACCTTGGTGCAGGTCAAGTTTTTTAACGTTGTCGACATTGGATCAGTGAGAACTGCACTTGATTCCCTTGCTATTGAGGGGCTGAGCGTGCAGGAGTTTGGTGAAAAGGATGCACAGGAATATCTCATCAGTATGAAAAAGACAACCGGCGA
>CALJBY010000051.1 GCA_938024025.1 uncultured bacterium | reverse complement strand
CCAGAATACGATCAAGTTCATGTATCATTGCAACAGTCCTTATGTAGTAATTATATCCTATGTGCTCGTATTATGATTTTCTCTGTTTTTTTGTTTTGTGGTTCGGAAACTGGTATTTAAGCTGGGCTTTGGTTATAAGGGATAAGGGAATAGCCACTTCCTGATTACCTGTATTCACGGTAATGGTCCCTTCCTTGCAATCCAGCAGTTTTCCTTTAAAGTTTTTCCTCTGTTCAACAGGTTCAGAGGTCTTGACCGTGATCGTTTCCCCACGGTAGGTTATAAAGTCGTGTTCTTTTTTCAAAATACGGTTGAGTCCGGGAGAGGAGACCTCTAAAATATAGGGGTGTGGAACGATATCTTTTACATCGAGGATATCAGAAAGCTGCCGGCTCAAGCGAGCACAGTGATCGATCGTTACCCCCGCTGCTGTGTCGACGTATAATCTCAGCACCCAGCCGCGTGATTCCCTTACATAGTCAATAGTGACTAATTCCATTCCTTCGGATGAAATGACCGGTTCAATGAGCTCCCAGAGAGCATCGGTGAGGGTTACAGTCATCAGTATACGCTCAATAAAAAAAGTGGGGAGATTCCCACTTTTTCAAAGTAGTAGTGTTAGAATACTAGCATACGTTTGATCTAATAGCAAGTGGAAAAAACATTTATTAGTCCAGGTTGGAGCGGGCAACGGGATTCGAACCCGCGACCCCAAGCTTGGGAAGCTTGTACTCTGCCAACTGAGCTACGCCCGCTTGGCACTTCTTATATAACAAGTGGGGGATGAAAGTCAATATTTTTTAAAGCCTTTGTTGAGAAATATCACTGATTTTTGCTTGCACAGGAGACGCAGCAGCACTTTTTAAGGGGGACAGATAACTCCGCTACCTCCCCGCAAGCGCCCGGATGTGATGTGATTCGAGCAATTATTTTGTTTTTTATTTGATATTTGTCCTTTACATTACTGCGTATCTTGGTATAGAGTAAAAATTTACCAATTCACAGGCTGCAGGGTGTTATCTGCAGAGATGGGGAAAGCACGGGTACTGTTTGGCGTTAGTCCACACGAGAGAAGAGGATACCAAATGAAAAGAAAGAGTGTTATTCGGGAGTACATTGAAGCTTTTGTCGTCGCTATTGTGCTGGCATTGATTATCAGGACGTTCGTGGTTCAGGCATTTAAGATTCCTTCCGGCTCCATGGAACCTACCCTGCTCATAGGTGATCATATTCTGGTGAATAAATTTATCTATGGCGAACGGATTCCTTTTACGGATATTAAACTGTTTGATTTCAGACAGCCGAAAAAGGGGGAAGTTATTGTTTTTATTTATCCTAAGGATGAGAGCAAGGATTTTATTAAGCGGGTAATAGGAGTAGAAGGAGATAAGATCGAGATCAAAGATAAAAAACTATACATCAATGATATACTCCACAATGATCCTTATGGAGCCTATAAAGATAATGCCATTATTCCAGGACATATACAGCCGAGGGACAATTTTGGCCCGGTGGTTGTTCCCGAGGATTCTCTCTTTGTGATGGGAGATAACCGGGATAGGAGTGCTGACAGCCGCTTTTGGGGGTTTGTCAATTTAAATAAGGTTAAGGGGAAAGCCTTTTTAATCTACTGGTCGTGGGGTGGATTCATGCGAGATATCAAGTGGGGAAGGATGGGGAAACTGATACGCTGAAAGGAGCACTATAATTGACGGTACGATGTGGCGTTACTCTCTAAGCTGTTTACTCGGGATGATTTTTCTTGCCTTTGTGCCTGCAGGATGTGCGAAGGATGAAAGTACATTGTCTGCACGCTATAAAGATTACAATATTGTTCTCGTATCGATTGATACACTGAGAGCGGATCATCTGGGCTGCTATGGTTATCTAAAACCCACTCCTACGATTGACGCACTTGCGAACACCAGCTTTCTTTTTGAGTCGATGTTTACCACCTCCTCCACCACCTTACCTGCTCACGCTTCCCTCATGACTTCACTGTACCCCAAGGACTGCAGGAATGGTTACCGTGTTCGTGATTCAGTTACTACTGTTGCTGAAGTACTGGGCAAGAACGGGTATCTGTGCTTGGGCTTTGTGAGTGCGCTGCCGCTTGATGAGCGCTTTAATCTGGACCAGGGATTTGATTACTATGATGCTGATTTTAGCGGTTCCCGTGGCAGCATTCATTTGAAGGATAATACATGGTTTGCGCACAAATTTCAGGTCTTTGACCGGAACGCCGAAGAAACGACGAACAAAGTTCTTGCCACGCTCAAAAAGAGGACCATTTCTCAACCCTGTTTTTTATGGGTACACTATTATGATCCTCACTTACCCTACCTGCCACCGTCGACGTTCTATGATCCCACCAAAGTAACGCGGAATAGCTTCCCCTACTATTTTAACCCCACGCCCTCTGATCTTCAAAGTTTACATGAACTGTACGATGGTGAGATACAGTTTGTGGATCAGCAACTCAAAAAGCTCATTGATGGTCTTAAGGAACTGGATGCCTTTACGAATACCATCGTGGTAATTGTTGCCGATCATGGGGAAAACCTCTATGAACATGATGGTTATCTGGATCACAGTCAGGTAGTGTATGATACCGTGATGAGGATTCCCTGCTTACTCCATCTGCCCGGATTAAGGGCCAAGCGCATTGGGGAACTGGTGAGTATTATAGATATTATGCCGACTGTATTGGACCTGGTTGGCATTGCGAGCAGCGGCGTTGAAGGCCGCAGCCTCATAACACTCCTGGAAAAGGAAAAGCCTGATCCCTTGAGAACCTATGTTACCTGTGAGACAAATGATTTTGGTGTGAAGGAGGAAGAACAAGCAATCGCGGTGCGGACAAAACTCATGAAATACATTTACAACAACTGGAACGTGGGAAAAAACCTTTTCTATGCTCTTGCGGAGGACCCCCATGAAAAGAATCCCAGGAGCGCCCTGCCTGGATCCCGAGCACAAGAACTGACCTCACTTTTTGACACGTGGCGTAAACGCTATAAAAGTGGGAACATAGCAACTCCTTTAGCCCTCGATCGAGAAACGCAAGAGGCATTAAAAAGCCTCGGCTATTTACAGTAATCCCACCCTACATATAGCCTAATGCTTTTAACCGTTCAATTGTTTCCTGTTGCCTCTTTTTTTCCAAAAATGACTCGAGCGGGCGGGCTGCTGCTGCCCACCGTTCAAGCTTTTCCCTGAGCTGCCTGGCCGCTGACACTGATTCGGGTGCGGGTGACAGGAGCAGGTTTTCCTGTTCAAAAGGATCACGTGCAAGGTCATAGAGCTCTTCGGAAGAGGCGTAGGGTGTTTGAATGTATTTTATGTTCCCGGTACGTATACACCGTGCCTTATTGGCATGCTGCCAGCCGGTTGCTACCTCGGGTGTTTTCCAGGGTCTGGTCAAGGTTGCCTGACCATACAGTGTGCGTACGCCGATTGTTTGATGGATGTTTGCAAGATCAAAGGCCCTCCCATCGATTCCATCCGGCAGAGGAAGGTTGAGGTAGTTAACAAGTGATGGCATAATCGCGATGCTGGAGAGTGGCTCAGCTATTCGAGTACCCCCCTCAGCAGCGTTCGGCAAGCGAATCATACACACGCCCTGCATTGTTGTCTGGTAGGTTGCAGTGCCATGATGGAAATAGGGAAGGTGTTCCCAAAAGTTTTCTCCGTGATCGCTCGTAACGATGAGAAGCGCATCATCAAGAATTCCTTTCTTTTTCAGGTACACAATGAGCTGCCCCACCTGGTGATCCATGTACGATATTTCTCCGGCATACTTACGGGCTGCTTCTTTGGAAGCCTGCCAGTCCTTTTCGCTGAGGTTGTGGGGGCATGTGTAGTGAACCGTAATGGTGTCAGCACTTTTTTTTTCGTCTTCCCACGCATACAGTGTAGCATAGGGTGGTGGCGGTTCGAAAGGTTTGTGGGGATCAAAGTAGTGGACGAAAAGAAACAGCCTGGTTGGCACCCCCCTTTTTTCCAGATACCGTACTGCCGCACCGGTGACTGCTTCTGCTGATCGTTCATTCTGTGTGCGACGGTTTGTGCCAGCAGATTTCTCATAATCTTCATTGTAGTAGTCAAACCCCTGTGAAAAAGAGAAGCGGCTGTTGAGGGCAAAGGAGCCAATAATACCGACTGTGTGAAAACCGGCGGTTTTCAGGATTTCCGTCAGCATGACATTCTTTTTGTTTACCGTGTAGCCATTTTGAGGGGTCCCGTGGGTGTGCGGATAGTTACCGGTAAACAATGAGGTGTGGGAGGGAAGGGTGGTTGGTACGACGTTCATATAATTACTGAAGAGTATGGATTCGGCTGCCAGCTGGTCAAGGTGCGGTGTGCTGATCCAGGGGTTGCCATAGCATCCAAGGTGGTCGGGGCGTGTTGTATCAAGAGAAATAACTATTACGTGTTTTACACCTTTCCCCGGTGTGCACTGCAGAGGACTACAGAGCACTACCACAAGCAGAGCACAGAAAATAGAGTAACCACAGCACCCTTTTCCCTGCAGGGCATAGCGCTCGTATGATGGATCGTGTGCTGTTGTGCCGGTGGATGAAAGAAATCATCTTTTTTGATATGAGATGGATAAGGATGTGCCCCCGCTGTGTTCTGGTCCTGCGCACTGTCAGTGTGTCCTGTACTGGAGGGGCATAAAAGTTTTCTTTGACTTTTACCAGATTTTCGGTATTATAAGAGAAAACCTTTAATTTAATCCAGCGAGATTAAGAAGGTCCTCATGGAAATGATACACTATTCAAACAGAGAAATCT
>CALJBY010000050.1 GCA_938024025.1 uncultured bacterium | reverse complement strand
TCATGACTCTAACGGGTGTGATGATGGTACACGCAGATGCTCTTGTCTGGGATATTCAAGCTAATGAAACGAGACAACGAGGACAAATTTTACGGTACCTGCGTAAAGGAGTCAACAGGAAAAGTGGCCATACCCCAGATTGTGCGGCAGCACACTCTGTCTCACTGAGGAGAAAGATTCACGTTAGTAAAGCGTACCGGGAATCTGAAGGATTACGGTAAAGATGATTGACGGGCACCTCAATTACCTGGGGGTGGATGGCTTGACAGACAGAAAATAGTGCTTAAATTATAGAAGATTACAATCAGAAAGGGGTGATACCATGAGATTTGAAAAATTTACTATTAAGGCACAGGAGGCCCTTCAGGAGGCCCAGACGATTGCCGGGAAATATGAACATCAACAGGTGGAACCGGAGCATATCTTAACCGCTTTGACGTTACAAAAAGACGGTATTGTCATTCCGATGCTCAAGAAACTGGGAGTTGATCCCGCCGCGGTTTTAAAGCAGCTGGAGGAATCCCTTACGAAAATGCCCAAGGTTTATGGCGGCGGGGTAGAACAACTCTATATTTCTCCACGCAGTAAGAAGATGCTTGATCAATCGTTTAAAGAAGCCGAGCGATTGAAAGATGAATATGTAAGTACAGAACATATCTTTATTGCACTTGCGGACGAAAAGGGTGGTGAGGCTTCACGAATACTATCTTCCCTGGGAGTTACCAAAGATACACTCTATACGGTGCTGGTGAGTATTCGAGGAAGCCAGCGGGTTACTGATCCCAATCCCGAGGAAAAGTATCAGGCCCTTACACGATATGGTAGAGATCTTACCGATCTCGCGCGAAAAAATAAGCTTGATCCCGTGATTGGGAGAGATGATGAAATCAGAAGAGTGATTCAGGTTCTCTCCCGAAGAACCAAAAATAATCCCGTGCTGATCGGTGAACCGGGTGTGGGAAAGACTGCAATCGCTGAAGGGTTAGCCCAAAGGGTGGTGAATGGAGATATTCCTGAGAGTCTCACCAACAGGAAGGTCGTCTCACTTGATATGGGTGCCCTGATTGCCGGTACTAAATATCGCGGTGAATTCGAGGATAGGCTCAAAGCTGTTTTAAAGGAGATTCAGGAGAAGAGCGGTGAGATTATACTCTTTATCGATGAACTGCATACCGTGGTCGGAGCGGGCGCAGCGGAAGGCTCTATGGATGCCTCCAATATGCTCAAACCTGCTTTAGCCCGGGGAGAATTGCGGTGTGTGGGGGCCACGACCTTGAACGAATACAGAAAATATATTGAAAAGGATGCAGCGCTGGAGAGAAGATTCCAGACCGTTTTAGTCGGTGAGCCTTCTGTGGAGGATACCATTTCCATTCTCCGGGGTCTCAAGGAGCGCTACGAGGTGCACCATGGGGTCAAAATTCAGGATTCAGCAGCCGTTGCTGCAGCAACCCTCTCCCATCGTTATATTTCTGACAGGTTTCTTCCTGACAAGGCCATCGATTTGATCGATGAAGCTGCTTCAAAACTAAGGATTGAAATGGACAGCCTGCCAACCGAGATTGATGAGGTAGAGCGAAAAATAGTCCAACTGGAAATTGAGCGAGAGGCCTTGAAGAGAGAAAAAGATCCCGCTTCCCGGGAACGGCTGGAAAAGGTGAAGAAAGAACTGGCTGATCTTAAGGAAGAGAGTTCAACCATGAAGGTCCATTGGGAGAAGGAAAAAGAGGTCATTAAAAAGATTCAAGAACTGCAGGAGCAGCTCGAAAACACCCGGTTGGAAGAACAAAAAGCTGAGCGGGAAGGCAATCTGGAACTCGTTGCCCAAATCAGATATGGTACCCTCATGGATCTTAAGGAGCAGTTAGATGCGGCCAGTGCACAACTGAATGCAATTCAAGCAGATCAAAAGATGCTCAAGGAAGAGGTTGATGCTGATGATATTGCTGAAGTGGTGGCCAAGTGGACCGGCATTCCGGTTTCCAAAATGATGGAAGGGGAGTTGGAGAAGCTGGTGCGCATGGAAGATCGGATTAGAAAACGGGTCGTCGGTCAGGATGAGGCGATCAAGGCAGTTTCCAATGCGGTGAGGCGGTCCCGGTCCGGTTTGCAGGATCCCAACAGACCCCTTGGTTCATTTATCTTCCTGGGGCCGACGGGTGTTGGCAAGACTGAGTTGGGCCGAGCACTGGCAGAGTTTCTTTTTGATGATGATCAGGCCATGGCGAGAATTGATATGTCAGAGTTTATGGAAAAGCATTCTGTTGCCCGCCTAATTGGTGCTCCGCCCGGCTATGTAGGCTATGAAGAGGGAGGGTATCTCACGGAAGCCATTCGGAGAAAGCCCTATTCTGTTGTGCTGTTTGATGAAATAGAGAAGGCCCATCCGGAAGTTTTTAATATCCTCCTGCAGATACTGGACGACGGCAGGCTTACTGATGGTCAGGGTAGGACGGTTGATTTCAAGAATACACTGATTATCATGACCTCCAATCTGGGGAGCCAGTGGATTCAGGATTTGGGGGAGAAAGATTATCACCTGATGCGTGAAAAGGTTATGGACAGTGTTCGATCAACCTTTAAACCGGAATTCCTCAACAGGGTTGATGAGACTATAATCTTCCACTCTTTGAGGAAGGAAGCAATTAAGGAGATCATTGAAATACAGTTGGGTTTTGTGAACAAGAGATTAGCCGACAAGAAATGTGCTCTCGTGCTCTCTGATGCGGCAAAGGAGCTGCTGGTTGAACAGGGCTATGATCCGGTGTACGGGGCCCGACCACTCAAAAGAGCGCTTCAGCACAGCATACTCGATCCCCTGGCCTTAAAACTGTTAAACGGAGATTTTGTCGAAGGTGATTGTATAGAGGTAGACGTGGATTCTCCATCACGAGAGATTACCTTTACCAAAGGCCAGGGTACGGTAGCGGCTTAGGAAAAGCACATACCTTATAAGAGAGCACCCCCGTGGGCATGAACGGTTGCCAGCAGTTCTGAAGGGTGCTCTTTTTCTGTGATGGGGGAGCGCGACAGGTAATGTAACCCAGAATTTGCAGTAGCAATCTACTGCTGCTTGCCCGGTTCATGACTTGGAGGCGCAGCCAAAAGTCATGTATAATACTATCAAATTAATCTTCCGGAAAGCACGCTAGTGCTTTCAAATCCTTGCTGCAACGCTTGTTTCACGATTTTGCTCCTCAACATATCTATATGCCTTCGTTACAAAATCGCTCCAACTGCACGTTTCGCTCCGGTTTTCTGTACCTCGCTACGACAACTACTGCAAAATCTGGGTTTAGGAAGGGAAGAATTGTGCCAGGTAGGCGGTAGTGTTTTCAGGTAATTGATTGAACTGGTTTATTATCACTCCTTCCTTGTTGATGATAAAG
>CALJBY010000049.1 GCA_938024025.1 uncultured bacterium | reverse complement strand
CCTTTTCGAGTACAATCTTATATTCTCCGCTAAACAGATTATCCGCTACTAACTTGCCAATGTCATGAAGAAGGGAGGCAGTAGTAATTATATCACATTCCACGTCGAGTTTTGTGCAGATACCTTGGGCGGCAAGGGAAGAGCCCACCGAGTGCCTCCAGAAGTCATCCATTACAAGTGAGGTTTCACTGCCTGTTTTTTGCATACAATTAAACAGGGCAATACCTAAAGAGAGTCTTCTCACCTCATCAAACCCCAGGATAACGATGGCGTGCTTGATGGTACCAACTTCCTTTAAAAACCCATAATAGGCCGAATTAGCCACCTTCAACAGCCTCAGGGAAATTGCCTGGTCATAGGAGATGAGCGTGCATAAATCACTCGCAGAGGTGTTTTCATCCTGTACAAGGGTTATAAGTTTGCACACCACATCCGGAAGTGTTGGAAGACTATCGATACTGTCAGCAATCAATTGTTTTGCTTTTTCCTGATCCATGATCATTCCCTCCCCAGTATATTCCTATCGGATACTGCCTTGAAAAAATTAAATAAATTAACCTGCAAAGGAGACTTTCCCACCTGCACCCCCTTTGGGAACAGCACACATGGGCACGCCACCAGCGCGGAAAGGTTTGACATTTGCAGTACGTTTTGCTAGGTTGAGTCGCACTTAACTGCGTCTTACAATACGTAAACCACGAAGAGCACCCTGAATTAAATAAAGCGAACCCATTTAACCGGGCAGGCGAAGAACGACTAATAAATAAAGAAATCAGAAGATAAGAAGAAATGCCTAAATTAAAGAGTTAAACCACGAAGAAACACGAAGCAAGACTAACAAATAAAGAAGTCAGGAGTCAGACACAAGAGAAAAACCGGAGTGATGGAGTATTGGAGAACTGGTAAGGCATTAGGAAAATCAATACTCCATTATTCCAGCACTCCATTACTCCAAGTTTTTTCTTCGACGTTCATTTTTCCCTGCAATCCCTGATTTTACTACGCACTCCTTTACGCTTGGAGGATTCGATGAAGATTACACGGGGTGAAGTTGAACATGTGGCGTTACTGTCCAGACTGCAATTCGATGACGAAGAGCTTGAGCTGTTCGTCAACCAGCTGAATGCTATATTGGACTATTTCGATAAACTACAGGATTTAGACACCCGTGATTGTGAACCTACTTCCCATGTAGTTGCAATACATAACGCCTTTCGAAACGATGCCGAAGAAGACTTCTCTGAGAAAGAACTCCTCTTGAAAAACGCACCCTCAGAAGAGAAGAACTGCTTCAAGGTACCTAAGATTATTGAATAATTTAAAGGGCAGGAACCACCGGTGGAACTGTACAACCTTACCATTCATGAGCTGCACACACGCTTAAGCACAGGGGAAGTAACCTCACAGGAGGTTACCGAGTCCGTCTTAAAGCGGATAGAATCAATCGATAAGCAGGTGAATGCCTACATCACCGTGACACAACCCCTGGCAATGGCCCAGGCAAAGAAGGCGGATGAAGTCATCTCACGGGGCCAGTGCACTCCCCTGACAGGGATTCCTCTGGCCATCAAAGATATCCTCTGCATGAAAGGGGTTACAACCACCTGCGGATCAAAAATACTGGAGAACTTTGTCCCTCCCTACGATGCTACGGTCATTAAACGCTTGAGAGAAGAAGATGCCGTTTTTATAGGGCGCACTAATATGGATGAGTTTGCCATGGGCTCTTCCACAGAAACATCCTATTTTGGGCCCACACGCAACCCCTGGGATGCAAGCAGGATTCCGGGAGGTTCCAGTGGCGGTTCTGCTGCTGCGGTAGCCGCAGATGAATGCATCGCCGCACTCGGCACTGACACGGGTGGATCAATTAGACAGCCCGCTGCCTGCTGTGGACTGGTCGGCTTAAAACCAACCTACGGGCGGGTGTCCAGATTCGGACTCATTGCCTTTGCTTCATCTCTGGATCAGGCGGGACCTATGACAAAAGACGTTCAGGACACAGCCCTCTTAATGAATGTGATCTGCGGATATGATCCCCTCGATTCAACCTCGCTAAAGGTGGAGGTTCCTGACTACACAGCAGTGCTGGGTAAAGACGTTGCCGGCATGTCCATAGGTATTCCCAAGGAATATTTTATGGAAGGACTGGACGGGGAGGTTGCAAAAGCGGTCAGCGAAGCAATAAAGGTACTGGAAGGATTACAGATGGAAGTGAAAGAGGTTTCTCTTCCCCACACTGACTATGCAGTAGCGGCTTATTATCTCATTGCACCGGCAGAAGCCAGCTCAAACCTCGCCCGTTATGATGCTGTGAAGTATGGTTATCGTACCAGCAAGGATACGGGATTGCTTGATATGTATATGCATTCCCGTTCAGAAGGGTTTGGTGCCGAGGTGAAACGCCGTATTATGTTAGGTACCTATGCCCTGTCTGCAGGCTACTATGATGCTTATTATAAGAAGGCTTCCCAGGTAAGAACGCTCATTCGAAAGGATTTTGAAACCGTTTTTGAAGAGTGTGACGTGATTGTGACCCCAACCTACCCCACTTCCGCATTTAAAATCGGCGAGAAGGTGAATGACCCGCTTAACATGTATCTCTCAGATATCTTTACCATACCTGCCAATCTTGCAGGGATTCCAGCCATTTCTCTCCCCTGCGGTTTTACCGGTGAGGGTTTACCGATAGGACTCCAGCTGCTCTCAAACTCCTTCCAGGAAGAAAAGCTTATACAAGTTGCGGCTGCCTATGAACAGGAGAGCAGGTGGCACTTACAAAAACCCACTCTTGCGATGTAATGAGCTCTCCTGGAGCTTTTTAAGGACATTTATAAAACTGCTCCCCGGCACAGTGGCCCTTACTAGCCTAACTAAACAATAAATAAATAATTTTCTTGACAAAACCCACTGAAATTGTTATTAATGTAAAAATGTTTTATATTTTTTCGCGATTATAGGCACGTAGCTCAGGGGGAGAGCGCTACCCTGACGCGGTAGAAGTCGGCGGTTCGAAACCGCCCGTGCCTACCACCTTTTGAGGCATCATGAAGAACACTTTTTGTGGTGCCTTTTACTGCTTTTTATAAGAGATGGATCTCTAAAAAACTCATCCAGGGAAAGCAATGCCAGATCAAGCAGTCGTCAAAGCTACCTTTGCTGATGGGAGTTCAACGACCTATCCTAAGGGAACATCTTTTTCAGATATCATTAAGATGAAGGGGGACCTGTCTTCATCAATCATCGCAGTGAGAGTGGATGGCAATCTCCTTGACCTCAACGCACCCCTTGCAGGTGATGCAACGGTCGAATTCATCAGTGCCGACTCAGCGGAAGGACATGAAATCCTCAGACATTCCACCTCCCATGTTATGGCACAGGCAGTCCAGGAGCTCTATCCCGGTGTAAAAATAAGTATCGGGCCTTCCATTGAAAATGGGTTTTATTATGATTTTGATTTTGGAGAAATGAAGGTTTCTTCTGATTATTTGGAAAGAATTGAAGAGAAGATGCGTGAATTGGTCAAAGAATGGAATGGTTTTGAGAGAATTGAAGTTTCAGTTGAGGAGGCTAGAGAGAG
>CALJBY010000048.1 GCA_938024025.1 uncultured bacterium | reverse complement strand
CAGGAAAAAGAGCTTAAGACAGTGGAAGGCACCATTACCCCGCATCAATTGTCCGATGCAGATGAAGCCTTTCTCACTAATTCCTTAGTAGAAATTATGCCGCTGGTGGCACTGAACGGGCAACCCCTGGGAAAAGGTGTTCCCGGCCCGGTTACCCAGGAGCTTATACCTGCTTACAGAGAACTGGTAAAAAAAGAACTGCAACTTTAAACCCTTTATCAAACGAGTCGGTTAATGAAAATCATCTCTGCTGAGTTTATCAAAAGCGCTGTAAAAAGATCAGATTATCCCGAGGAATTACTCCCTGAAGTCGCCTTTGCAGGCAGATCGAACGTAGGCAAATCCTCCCTTATTAATACCGTGGTAAACAGAAAGCACCTCGTGAGAACCAGCTCCAGTCCCGGCAGAACACAAACACTCAATTTTTTTCGGATCAACAACCAGGTTCAGTTTGTTGATTTTCCTGGCTATGGCTTTGCCAAAGTTCCGCTTCACGTGAAAGCACAGTGGAAATCCATGGTAGAAAACTATCTCAAAAACCGCAGGACATTAAAGCTCGTTATCATACTTTTAGACATTCGAAGGGTACCGAGCCCTGATGATATTTCTCTCATACAATGGCTCGAGGCCTTTGGGATCGCCTTTCTCATTGTGTTGACAAAAGCGGATAAACTCTCAAAAAACAAGTGCAGCTCCCAGGAAAATATTATTCAAGATTCTCTTTTAATAAGAAAAGAGGAGATGATCTGTTTTTCGGCAGTGACGAGAAAGGGCAGGCAGGAGATCCTTCAACATATTATGCGAGTTATATGAACGCCACGAAATGAGAGAATTTATCTTGACTAGTGAAAAAAAGTATACTTTAACCCCTCTATCCCATGCACGACAATAACTGTTGAGGAAGGAGCAAAGATTACGTGCGAACCCTTATTGTTGGTGTCCAGGGTATGCTGGGGTCAGATCTCATAACACACATACCGAACGGACAACAGGTCATTGGAACAGACATTAATGATTTCGACATTACCAATCAGGAGGAAACGCTGCGGGCACTTGGACAGATCAAACCTGCATGGGTCATCAATGCGGCTGCTTATACACAGGTAGACCGGTGTGAAGAAGAACGTGAACAGGCATTTCAGGTCAACACAGCGGGGGTTAAGAACCTGGCCTTAGCGTGCAAAGAGATCGGCACCAAGCTTCTTCATGTGAGCACGGATTATGTCTTTGATGGAAAAACAAAGAAACCGTACCGGGAAGGAGATGCTCCCAATCCCCTTTCCGTTTATGGACAATCCAAGGCTGAAGGAGAATCCGCTGTTCAAAACATTTTAGATGACTTTATCATTGTCCGCACCGGGGGGCTTTACGGTAAAGGGGGACCCAACTTTGTCAATACCATTGTAAAGATGGCACAGGAGAGGGATGAACTCACGGTTGTTAACGACCAGTGGGTGTCACCCACCTATACGGTTGATCTCAGTAAAGCTATCGGAACACTGGTGAAGCTATCCCCCAACGGAATTTTTCACGTAGTCAATAGTGGCCATTGTACCTGGCATGAATTTGCCTGTACCATTGTAGAAGAAATAGGAAGCACGAGCAGGGTTATCCCCATCTCTAGTGAACACTATAATCGTCCTGCGGCAAGACCGGCTTTTGGTGTTCTCGATTGCAGCCGATTCACTCAAGTCACAAAAACCACAATGAGGCCCTGGAAAGAAGCCTTGCGTGAATACCTGGATTTACGGTAGGGAGGTCATTCGATGAAAATCTGTATGGTAGGTGTTGGCTATGTCGGGTTAGTAACGGGCACGTGTTTAGCAGAGAGTGGCAACGAGGTGCTCTGTGTCGATAATGATACACGAAAAATTGCTTTACTCAAAAAGGGGAAAGTGCCCATCTATGAACCGGGCCTTGAAATGCTGATCGCAAGAAACGTAAAGGAAAAGCGTCTTATCTTTACAACTGATTTAGCGAGAGGGGTGAAAGATTCTCTCATTATTTTCATCGCTGTCGGTACCCCTCCAGCCGATGATGGTGCTTCCGATCTCTCCCAGGTCTTTGCGGTCGCCCGGGAAATAGGAAGAACGATGAAGACCTATAAGATTGTGGTGACAAAAAGTACCGTGCCGGTGGGAACTGCCGAAAAAGTGAATTCGATTATAGCACAGGTAACCAAGCACTCTTTCGATATGGTCTCCAATCCTGAATTTCTAAAAGAGGGGGCAGCCATTGAAGACTTCATGAAACCTGACAGGATCATTTTAGGAGTTGAAAAACCTGAGGTTGAAGAAGCAATGAAAGAACTGTATGCGCCCTTCGTCAGGACGGGAAATCCCATTCTCACGATGGACATTCGCAGTGCAGAGATGACCAAGTACGCCGCCAATGCGATGCTTGCCACGCGTATTTCCTTCATGAATGAGCTTGCTAATTTGTGCGAAGTTGCCGGAGCGGATATCAACGCCGTACGGTCAGGAATCGGCAGTGATCCACGAATTGGTTCATCCTTCCTCTTTCCCGGTGTCGGCTATGGGGGGTCCTGTTTCCCGAAAGACGTACAAGCGATGATTAAAACGGCCGAGGAGCACCAGCACCGGTTAAAAATCCTTCCGGCAGTTGAAGCCACCAACCAAAAGCAGAAAGTGCTGTTAGCAGAAAAAGTGATCAAACGTTTCAAAAAAAATCTCAAAGACAAAACCATTGCTGTTTGGGGACTTTCCTTTAAACCTAACACTGATGACATGAGAGAAGCACCGTCGATTACTATCATCAATGCACTCCTTAAGTACGGGGCTACAGTCAAAGCCTACGATCCTGTTGCCACCACGAGCGCTAAAAAGGTATTCAAAGATACCATACACTACGCCAAAGATAACTATACTCTCCTGAAAGGTGCAGATGCACTCACCGTAATAACAGAATGGAATGAATTCCGAAGACCAGACTTTGAAAAGATGCTGAAGTTGATGAAATCTCCTATCATCTTTGACGGAAGGAACATTTATTCACCCCAAAAAATAAAGGCTATAGGCTTTGAATATTATGGCATCGGCTGTTAAATGACCATAAGAATGAGGAGGATACAGTGAGAACATTAGTTACTGGAGGAGCAGGGTTCCTCGGAAGTCATCTTTGTGACAAGTTGATTAAAGAAGGCCATGAGGTCATCTGCATGGATAACCTTTCAACGGGAAACATTGACAATATCAGTCACCTCATAGGCAATAATCAGTTTCGCTTTATCAAACACAATGTTACCGAATATATCTACCTGGAAGGCCCTCTCGACAACATTCTTCACTTTGCCTCACCGGCAAGCCCTATTGATTACCTGGAAATGCCCATACAAACACTGAAAGTAGGTTCTCTTGGCACCCATAAAGCTTTGGGTCTAGCCAAGGGGAAAAAGGCCCGTTTGCTCTTAGCGTCTACTTCTGAGGTATACGGAGATCCGCTCGTTCATCCTCAACCAGAAGACTACTACGGTAATGTTAGTCCCATAGGACCGCGAGGTGTCTATGATGAAGCAAAACGGTTTGCAGAAGCTATTACCATGGCGTACCACCGTTACCATGGTATTGATACCAGAATCGCCCGTATCTTTAATACCTATGGTCCCCGCATGAGAATGCATGACGGGAGGGTAGTTCCTGCTTTCCTCTGCCAGGCACTTAAGGGAGAAGCGCTGACGGTTTTTGGTGATGGCACTCAAACGCGCAGCTTCTGTTACGTTTCCGATTTGATCGAGGGCATATACCAACTCCTCATGTCTGACGAAGTTGATCCCGTCAACATAGGAAA
>CALJBY010000047.1 GCA_938024025.1 uncultured bacterium | reverse complement strand
GAATGGGCTGTAGGCCGCTTGCTCTGGTTGCCCTGAGGTTTTTTTCAAACTGGTTCTGGTTGTTGATGATACTGGCATTGGCGAGGTCAAGTATTTCAGGTACGCTGCGGTAGTTTGTCTCCAGCTTGCAAATACGGGCATCGGGATAACGTTTAGGAAAGTCCATGATGTTGGCGAAATTAGCTCCTCGAAAGCTATAGATACTTTGAGAATCATCCCCAACTGCCATGACGTTGTGGTGCTCCTGGGAGAGGAGATCGATAATGTCAGACTGAATGTGGTTGGTGTCCTGATATTCATCAACCAGGATATGGCAGAATTGCTGAGCGTAGTACTCCCGTACCTGAGGGTGCTCGTTCAATAACGTCAGCCAATTGAGTAAGAGATCATCAAAATCCATCAGGTGGTTTTTTTTCTTGCGTCTGTGATAGTCAAGGGACACCTTTTGTATCTCATCTATGTATTCGAAGAAAAAGGGATAGCGGTCAGCAAGGATATCATCCAGGCTCTTTTGGGTGTTGATCGAAAGGCTGACAATGTCCTGCAGTACTTTTGCCTGGGGGAATCTCTTTTCCTTGCTGTTGAAACCGAGTTCGGCCATACAGGTAGTGATGAGTTCCTTAGAGTCTTCTTTGTCTAAGATGGTAAAGTTATTATCATAGTGTAACAGGTGTGCTTTAGTTCTGAGTATGCGATTGGCAATGTGATGGAAGGTTCCTCCCCAGAGCTTGCGGATGCTGATATTGATCAACAGTTCCACACGATGGAGCATTTCCTTCGCGGCTTTATTGGTGAAGGTCACGAGCAGGATGGTAGCGGGGTTGGTACCTGATTCGATGAGGCGGGCGACACGATAGGTTAAGGTTCTCGTCTTGCCACTGCCTGCACCGGCAATGACCAGGAGAGGACCGTCTCCACCCATCACTACTTCAAGCTGTTCAGGATTGAGTTCCTCCTGGTAGTTGACGGTAAACTTCTCCTGATTGGCCAGTGGTTTAAGCGTATATTTCTGCATGGAATGTATGAAGAGAGGTTGAGTAGCCGGTTAGCATAGTAAGCAACGCAGGTACGTTGTTGTTTTGACCTGCCGTTTACGACGGGTCTCTTTTTGAACGGGAAATCCGGGTGTGTGGTGAGCACACTAGGAAATATGTTTAAAAAGCGCCTCTTTAAATCCCTGTTCGTCCTGTATCTTTAACATAACTTCGAGTGTGAGTATAGGTAATTCTTTAAACATTTCCCGGTCCATCTTACTGCTGTCTTTTGCTGTGGTGACGATGCAGTCGACACGATCGAGATACTCACCCAGCATGCTGACATCCTGGGGGGTGTAGTTATGGTGATCGGGAAGTATCACTTCTTCGGCCACCGACAATCCGTTCAGCCTGAGAAGATAGGAGAAATAATGGGGATTACCGATGCCTGAAAGGGCGAGCACTTTTTTCCCCTGTAATGTGCGGAGATCCGTTTGTTGAGCATCGTGTAAGGTGGTTAAACCGTTTATCTCGTAGTGAGTAAAGAAAGTGGGGGCACCGGCGGTGAGGGATATGATCTTTTCTTCTACCGCCTGGTCCTCCCGGGTGCCGGTTCGTTTGGTGAGGAGAAAGATGTCCGCCCGCTTCATCGCGCTCAGGGGTTCTCTCAGCATACCCCGGGGTACGAGGTGACCGTTGCCGAAACCATAGTGGAGATCAATCAGTACGATATCGACATCTCTTTTTAATTGTATGTGCTGGAACCCGTCATCGAGGATTACTATTTCAGGGGAGAACTGTTCGATTGCACGTTGTCCTGAGACCACTCTATTTTTTCCAATAATGACCGGAACACCGGGAAGTGCTTGTGAGAGAAGAAAGGGCTCATCACCAGCTTCCCGCACATCTAATAGAATCTTTTTTCCATCTGATACGACGGCTGCTTTTTCTGAACTCGTTCCCTTGTAGCCGCGGCTTAAGACAACAGTTCTCATCTCCCGGGCCTGAAATAACTGTGCCAGGTAGATTGCTGTTGGTGTTTTTCCGGTTCCTCCGAGGGTAATGTTACCAATGCTGATTACCCGGCAGGGAAGGGCACAGGATTGCAGGAAACCTCTGCTATAGAGGGTTTGTCTGGAGTGGACAAGAAAACGATAGATGAGGGAGAGAAGATAGAGAGGAGACAAGAGCACTTTTTTGTAGAAACGCTCCTCGGATGGACGGGCAAAGAGTACTTGTGCGACACGTGCTTTTATATTCATGGGGTTACGTGCTTCATATAAACTTTGCGATTACCTCCATGGCCTTCTCAATGGTACCCTGATTGTGAGCAATGCTTTCGAACGCCTTTTCCCCGAGTGCATCGCGGAGGGTGTCATCGTGCAGAAGTTTTTGTGCCTGGAAAAGGAACTCTTCTTTCGTAGCAACCTGCAGTCCGCCGCCGGTATTCTTAAGCACCCGGGCAATTTCTAAAAAGTTATCCATGTGCGGCCCAAAGATCACCGCTTTTTTATAGGCAACGGGTTCCAGGACATTGTGGCCACCGATTGGAACGAGACTGCCTCCGACAAAGATAATTGTCCCGATACTATACAGCTTGGATAATTCTCCAATAGTATCAAGTAAAATAACATCGTGATGCTGCGGTCCCTTCTGCTGCTTCAGCTGTGTCCTTTTAATGCTCTTGAGCTTATGGCGGGAAATGAGGTTATCTGCTTCGTTAAACCGTTCCGGATGGCGGGGTGCCAGTATGAGAATCAAATCTGCATACCTTTTTTTGAGCGTTTTAAAAATCTCTAGTACACTCTCCTCTTCACCTCTATGGGTGCTTCCGGCAATAAAGATTCTTTGACCAGCGTCCAGGTGAAATGCACGGTACAGCTGTGCCTTTTCTTCAGAGGTGACGGTAGGCACACACTGGTCAAATTTCAGATTACCGACAGTGATGACACGATCATGAGGTGCTCCTATGTCGATGACTCTCTGGGCATCAAGGTCTGTTTGCATGTAGAAAGCATCAATATTGGCCAGAACTTTACTGAAGAAAAACCGGGCCCCCCGGTACTTGCGATAGGAGCGATTTGAGATCCGGCCACTAATGACTACAGAGGAAATACCATTGCGTTTAAGCCTTCTCAAAAAATTTGGCCACAGCTCGGTTTCCAGCGTTATAAAGAGCTTAGGGTTAATTTTTTTAATTGCCCTCTTTACGATAAAGGGATAGTCAAAGGGAAAATAGACTACTGCATCAGCCTCTTTTGCTCTCAGTGTCGCAGTATAGTTGCCGGTAACCGTGACCGTAGAGATCACGATCTTCTGGTTTGGGTATTTTCTTTTTATCTCCTGAACGAGCGGGATCGTGGCCATTACTTCTCCAACAGATACTGCGTGTATCCAGACAGGCCGTTCACCCGATAGTTTCTGGAGGATAGAAGAAGATATGAATCCCAGCTTCTGTAAAAATCCACTCCTGTATTTCTGTGCGCTTAAAATGGCAAAAAGAAGAAAGGGCACCAGGAGGAGGGATATACTAAAGAGGAGTAGATTATACATGAAGTACATAGGCGAACACGAACCGGTTGCTTGAATAGTGATGATCCCGTAAAAAGTGATGTTTCCCGCGCACCCTACTCAAATAAACTTCGCTTGTACCCGGGCAGACAGTGCAGGGCACCTGCCGGTCAAAATTATCCACTGTAGTACTATGTCGCTTCTGCAGGTGAGACGAGACCAGACGGGTGGCTGTTGTGCTCTCCCTGGAATTGCATGGTATAGAGCTTGTGGTACGCGCCCTGCAGTGCCATGAGCTCACTGTGCGTGCCTTCTTCCGCTATTCTGCCTGCTGAGAGGACAATGATACGATTTGCTTTTTTTATAGTAGAGAGCCGGTGGGCAATAATGAAGGTCGTTCTACCCTCCATAAGTTTTTCGAGGGCAATCTGCACTTCTCCCTCAGCCTGGCTGTCGAGGGAAGAGGTTGCTTCGTCCAGAATGAGGATAGGGGCATTTTTAAGAATGGCACGGGCAATAGCAATTCTCTGTTTTTGGCCCCCGGAGAGTTTAACCCCCTGCTCACCGATAACGGCATCATATCCTTTTGGATTATCCATGATAAAATGATGAGCATGTGCTGCCTCTGCAGCTTTTCTAATCTCCTGATCAGATTTTCCCGCACTTCCATAGGAGATGTTATTCTTAACAGTATCATTAAAGAGGATTATTTCCTGTGTGACCATGCTTAGCTGATTCCTTAAAGACGTGATCGTAACCTCTCTTGTGTCGATACCGTCGATGAGTACGGCGCCGGAGGTGACATCGTAGAAGCGCGGTATGAGGTTGGCTATGGTGGACTTTCCTGCACCGCTGCCACCAACAATAGCAATAATTTCACCTACACGCACCTTCAAATTAATATCTTCTAATACCGGTTCGGTTTCATACTGAAAGCAGACATTCCGGAATTCGATCAGTTCCCTTATGGTGGGGAGCTCCCGTGCCCCCGGTTTGTCCACGATGTCGGCTTTGAAGTCCAGCAGTTCAAATGTTCTTACTGCGGCAGCCAGGCCTTCCTGGATTGTCTGATTGAGTTTGTTTAATTCGCGAACTGGCCTATACATCATGGCGAAGGCAGCCGCAAAGGAAAAGAACTCCCCGGATGTTAATGAGCCCTGTATAACGCTATATCCTCCAAAGTAGAGGATTGCCGCCGTAGCAATACCACCGAGCATCTCCATGGTAGGTGAAGCGAGTGCCCGGATACGGAGTCGTTTAAGCCGAACTCTCAGGAACAGGTTGTTTTCTGCTGAGAACCTCTGGTTTTCATAGGGTTCCATTCCAAAGGCTTTAACGATGCGGATACCGGTAATGGTCTCGTGGAGGAATTTGAGGATATCGCCCACCTTTACCTGGCTCTTAGTGCTGAACTTTCTGCTCTTCTTCCCGAATTTCCTGATGGGAATGACCGCCCAGAGAATGATGAGGTAGGATACTGCGGCGAGCTTCCAGTTTACCCAGAAGGTATAGCACGACAGGCCGACAATCGTGAGGGAACTTTGTAACAGTGTAGTGATACTGTCCGAGACCGTAGACTGTAAGAGGGAAGAATCATTGACAATGCGGGACATTAAGACACCTGTGGGGTACTTGGTAAAAAAGGCAAGGGAGAGCGTTTGCAGGTGCTGATAGATCTTATCCCTAATGTCAGTTACTACTCTAATGGCAACAGAGCCCATGAGATATGCCTGGCTGTATTGAAATAATCCCTTGAAAAAGTAGAGCACAATTATTGCTAAAGGGATAAGGGTGAGCATCCTCATGTCTTTTTGATCAAAAAGGTCATCCATGACCTTCTTGATGATCCAGGCGATTGAGGTGTTGGCAGCTGCGAGTAAGATGGCAGCTGCGACAGCGAGGGCCATTCTTTTCCAGTATGGTCTCACGTACTGCAATAAGCGCTTATAGATATGAAAAGAATCTTTGGTCGAGATTTTTGCCATGCAGGTACCTCATGTTGACCCCCTCCTGGCATCACGGGATGCTTAGGGCCAGGAGAGAGATTTTTGTCACGTCACCTTCTTCTGCTCTTTGCAGGAGCGGTACGGCCTGCAAAACCTGAAGTTCACGGCGAGAGCATGTTTACGGCGATCTGCGCTGCCCGTTTCGATGCCCCTGGTTCTCCCAGTTTCTTCCTGATGGAAGCAAGTTCTTCACAGATGTTCTGATAGTACCGGGTATCTTTAAGCATGCGCGTTACCGCAGCAGCAATATTGCCGGCAGTTGCCTCCCCCTGTATCAGTTCCGGTACAACCCTTTTACCGGCGATGATGTTGGCCATGCCAATGTACGGTACCTTTACCAACGCCTTGCCGATAAGGTAACTGAGGGGTGACATCTTATAGACGATAACCATGGGTGTTGCCAAGAGTGCGGTTTCTAACGTAGCCGTCCCGGAGGCAACAATGACCAGATATGAACTGTCTATAACTTCATAGATGCTGTCACTAACCGTGGTAATGGGGACCGTAGCCCGTTCCAGCAGTTGTTCTATTTCCTTTTTTTGTAACCCCGGTGCAATAGGCACGATAAATTGCAGATTGCTGAAGTGCTCTGTCAAGTGTTGCGCGGCTTCGATCATAGGAGGAAGCAACTTCTTTACCTCACTCAACCGGCTCCCCGGTAACAGCCCAATAGTTGTCTTGTGTTCGTCAAGACCGAAGTGCCCGGTGCTTTCTTCTTTCGGCCGGGTGACCGTAAGTATGTCGAGTAAGGGATGGCCGACAAAGCTCGCGTCAATACCAGCTTTTTCATAGAGGGGGAGTTCAAAGGGAAAGACGACAATCATTTTAGTAACGAGATCGCCAATCTGTTTCAGGCGACTGGTTCTCCATGCCCAGACTTGTGGGCTAATGTAGTAGAGAACGGGAATACTGTATTTTTTTGCTGCCTTTGCCAGACGGAGATTGAAGTCCGGGTAGTCGACGAGAATGAGAAGGTCAGGCCGGTCATGTTTGAGAGATGACTTTAAAGAGGAAAAAACACGATAGAGCTTTCCCAGGTGGCGAATAACTTCTGTAATACCCATTACGGATAGTTGTGCAATGTCAAATACAATGCGCATCCCTGCCGCCCTCAGCTTTTCACCCCCCATACCGTAAAACTCTAAATGCTGTGTGCATGCACGCATGGCTGTTACCAGGTGTGATGCATGGAGGTCTCCCGAGGCTTCACCGGTGACGACAAGAATCTTTCGTGTTTTTGTTTTATCCAACAATGCCCTGAGTAGTCCTCTTCAACTGGTTAGTAATCTCTAAGGCTACCTTGAGAGCCCTTATGCCTGCTTCACCGGGAACGGACGGTTTACGGTTTGTTCTCACTGCGGTAAGGAATGATTTGATTTCCTCCTCCAAGGAGTCTCCCGGTTCAATCTGCAACTGTTCACTCACAATGTAGGGTATTTTCCCGTCTTCTTCAATTTTCTTGTAGATCGAGACTCCCTGGGCTGCAAAATCAATGGAGATGTAGGCATCATGCTGAAAAATTCGTATTTTTCTCATGCTCTTGTCTGATATGCGGCTGGCGGTAACATTTACCACACAGCCGTTTTTGAATTCTAACCGGGCATTAGCGATATCAATCATGGAAGAGATGACCGGTATTCCCACTGCATGAATTCTTTTCACTTCATCGTCCACGAGATTGAGAATAATATCAATATCATGAA
This sequence comes from uncultured bacterium, assembly GCA_938024025.1. Taxonomy (GTDB): domain Bacteria; phylum Desulfobacterota; class WTBG01; order WTBG01; family WTBG01; genus CALJBY01. Next base: position 2,608 of record CALJBY010000047.1, on the reverse strand, counting down.
TCATTATATCGAGAATCACATCAACTTCCGTCCCCCTTTCCTGAAAGGAGTTTAACCGGTGTGACTCTATAAAAAGGGGATCCTTTACTGTTTTCTCCACAGCAAGGTAGGCGGGATTAAAGCGCTCCAGGTGGCCTATCTGTAAAACGAGATTGTGCTCATGGGCGAGGGCAATCAGCTGGCTACCTTCCTCGACCGTTATGGTCATCGGTTTTTCAAGCAACACATGGATACCATGTTCCAGCAGGTCTTTCGCTACGCTGTAGTGTAAGGGTGTCGGCACTACCACACTTGCTGCCTGCACCTTCGTGTACACGTCCCTGTAATCACTCAGTGGGTTAGCGCCCGTTTCACTGGCCAGTTCAGCGGCTCTTGTCTGGTTAGTATCAACGACCGCCACTAATTCCACTTCAGGATGGCTGGCATATTTTTGCGCATGAAACCTGCCCAAATAGCCACTGCCGATAACGGCGACCTGTAGCTTTTTCATCTAACGCGTGATACCCCTTTCTGAACTTTCGATAAAATGAATGAGGTGCTTGACCTCGGGAGAGTTCTCCACCTCATGGGCTAGCTGATCCGATGCCTTTTCGAGTGTGAGACCGGATCTGAAGATGATGCGATAGGCCTTCTTAAGGTTGGTTAGCGCTTCCTCTGAGAAGTGGTGTCGTTGCAGTCCTGTCGTATTTAACCCGTACAGTTTAGCCCGCTGTCCATTAGCCATCATATAGGGGGGAACATCTTTGTTTACCCCGGACCCCCCACCTATAATGGAGTGACATCCAAGTCGAACGAATTGGTGGACACCAACTAATCCTCCCACAATGGCGCAATCTTCTATGGTAATGTGGCCGGCGAGGGTAGCAGCGTTGGCAAGGATTACATGGTTGCCGATCTTACAATCGTGTGCCACGTGGCTGTAAGCCATAAAAAAATTGTTATTACCGATGGTCGTTTTTCCCTGTGACCAGGAGGTCCCCCTGTTAATGGTAACAAATTCTCGTATGGTATTATTGTTGCCCATGATAACCCATGATTCTTCCCCTTTATACTTGAGGTCCTGGGGAAGTGCTCCTATGGAGGCAAACTGAAAAACGGTGCATCCTTCGCCAATATGTGTCCACCCGTCGATAACCACATGGGGGCCGATTTTAGTGTTTCTGCCAATTTTCACCTGGGGACCAATGATGGAATAGGGGCCCACTTCTACGCCTGATGCGAGTTCTGCCTGGGAATCAATAATGGCCGTTTGATGTATCATGTTTCTACCTTTCCCTGGATAACAAAAGGTTGAGGTTTCTTATACGCTATGTATCGGAAATCGTTGCCATGAGTTCAGCTTCGGCCACAAGTTGTCCTTCTACAAAAGCCTCCCCCTTAAACTTCCAGATCGACCGCTTCAAGTGAAGTGCCTGGAGTTCGAACCGTAGCTGGTCTCCCGGATAAACAGGTTTGCGGAACCGGGCCTTGTCAATTCCGAGGAAGAGGACATTCTTGCTCCCTGCTTTTTCCTGAGTTGAACTCAGCACCAGAATGCCCCATGTCTGTGCCATCGCTTCGATTATTAACACACCGGGCATGATGGGAGCACCGGGAAAGTGACCTTGGAAAAAGGGTTCGTTCATGGTAACATTTTTGATGCCGACAATTCGTTTGTTTTCCTCCATCTCCAGAATTCTATCAACCAGGAGGAAGGGATAGCGGTGAGGTAAGAGGTCCATAATCTGCTTAATGTCTTTCATTTCTTATCTCCGGAATGATTATCTAACCGTTCTTCTACCTGTTGCATTCTTTCTTCGAGGTGCTTAAGTGTTTTGCGCATCTCGGGAAGCAGGGGGAAACAGCGGGACGATTTCAACCACTGTCGGTGAGGCATATGGGGGTATCCTGAAACTATCGTGTCGGCAGGAACGCTCCCGCTTACCCCGGTCTTGGCACCAACAATCGTGTTATCGCCAATTTCAAGATGTCCTACTACGCCAACCTGACCGGCCAAGGTAACGTGCTTTCCAATGGTGGTGCTCCCGGAAATACCAACCTGAGCAACGAGCAGGGTGTCTTCTCCGACAACTACATTATGAGCAATGTGAACGAGGTTGTCCGTTTTTACCCCCCGCTTGAGCCAGGTGGTACCTAAGGCGCCTCGGTCAATGGTGTTATTTGCTCCAATCTCTACATCATCGTCAATGTGGACGGTACCAATCTGAGGAATTTTATGGTAGCGGTTTCCATCCGGGGCGAACCCAAATCCGTCGCTGCCGATAACGGTTCCAGAGTGAATGGTGACTCTCTTGCCGATACGACAGCGCTCCCGGACGGAGACATTGGAGTAGATGATGGTTTTCTGGTCAATGCAGGTTTCATCGCCAATAAAGGTGTGGGGATAGATGATGACCCCATCACCAATAGTTGCCTTCTTCCCGATGTAGACGAACGGGTAAATAGAAACGTCTTTCCCAATATGGGTTCCCTCGCCTACGATGGTGTTTTCAGCAATACCCGGTTTCGGCTCCGGGTGAGGGTGAAAAAGGGTTGCTATCTTTGCATAGGCACGGTAAGGATTGTCGGTGAGGATGAAGGGTTTATCAATGTCCTCAATGGTCTGTGC
>CALJBY010000046.1 GCA_938024025.1 uncultured bacterium | reverse complement strand
TAGAAAGGCGCTGAAAAATCTCACCCTCCTCGTCGAGCAGGGAGCTCACTGTGGCGTCCTCATCTCACTCGAGAACCTTACCTCCCATTGGACCAGTGATCCGGAGCTCTTTAATGAGCTCATAGAGCAGAGCGGTGCAGGAGTTACGTTAGATATAGGACATGCCCATGTATGCAGTTCCCGTAACCCGGAAAGCAAAGTATACGAACGCTATATTATGCCACACCGGGATAGAATAGTGAGTGCCCATATATATCACACGGAACAGAGCGGAGTCGGCCATGTAGCCCCCCGTAAGATCGAAGATCTCTATGATCGTCTCGAGTTGTTGAAAGGAGCAGCGTCGTGCACCTGGTGGGTTATAGAGCTTAAAAACAGGAGGGACATACTTCATACACGCGATCTACTCAATCACTATAGGAAGAATTCTTTTGGTACACCTCTTATGGATAAAGAAGCAGTAAAAACCCTCCAGCATGTTTGCTGAAGGGTTTTGCGTTCACCTTTTGTGGAACCCGCCTTTGTGAGTTTACCGCCTGATAAGCAGGTTTAGCAGTGCACCTGCCGATAGTATGCCCATCATCACAATCATTGTAGTTGCAGCCTTTCGTTTGACACTGGTCAGCGGGTTAAGGGAGAAAGATGTGGTATGTTCGGCGGCCGGATTTTTGCCTTCTGGATTCCCGAATGTAAAAGGGCATCTCTGAGATAGATACCTTTTTCGTAGAAGGGGAGCCAGACGAGTTGTCTTGATGGTTTGCCCTGTGGCAGGAGGTGGACCTTTTTTGTCCCGTTGCGCACAAGCAGGTCAGCCAGTTTCCGGGCATCTTCCCACTTCATTACAGCACCTTCAACCTGGGCAGCAGGAAGATCGTTGGAAAGTGGCATAAGATCAAGCTCAGGCTGGACATTGGTGAAACTGGTGGCCAATCTATAAATTACGCTGAGATCCCGTACTTTGAAGGCAGGGATGAACAGCTTTGCTATCGCTGTTTTCCCTTTTTGACGTCGCAGGTTTTCTCTCTGAGCCGGGAATATCCAGAAAGGGAAGTAGGTCAGCTGCGGCAGTTCATCCTCTTCCGGGGCCGTAGCAATGGCCCCCCTCGTTTCTCTGAATCCATCAACACCACACTCCCATACCCAGTGGCAGTTCTTGCAGACAAAGACATACAGCTTGGGATCCGGCGGAATGTCCCAGCCGCAGTTAGGACAGGTGAGTGCATGAAAGCTGATGGTGGGAAAGGTGCTGGATATTCCTTCAGTGAGATGGTCAGTTAAGAAGTGAAAGGGAGCCTGGTCTTCTATAATCGTTTCTCCCAATGCATCTATGATAATTGAAAACGTGCGATTGATACCCTTTACGTTTACTTCCCAGACAGGGGCGTACACAATGGAAAGCATCCGGGATAGCACACAGGAATCGGCTGATGTTTTATGGTTTTTCCCCAGCCCTATCTCCAGGGCCCGCTCTATATCTAAGGTAACCGGATAGACGTTGCCCTTGTCCCTCAGGGTTCCTTTTTTAAAGAGCTTGAGCTGCAGGACGCTGGTGCGTACTCCCAGAGAGTATAGTTTCAGTCCTTCTAGATCGGTGGCAAGGAAGCTCTTATCCAGGTACTTTGTTTTTACCTGTGTCCGATTTGCATCTGCGGAGTGAAGCACTAAAGCATCATCCTGATGATCGGGGACAAGCTGAAAGATTTTTCCCCGTAAGTGATAAAAGGGGAGGTAAAAGAGGTTTACTGCTGCTATGCGGTAGTGATCGGTGAGGGTGAGCAGGTAACGCTGCGAGAGGGCTTGTACTGCTGTCCGTCTTTCCTCGGCGTTTCTGGGAATGTAGTAGCTGAGAACCTTATCATAACCTGTTATGAGGAAGGATGAACCGCAGTATGGACAGAAAACAGCGTTTGTGCCTTCTTCAAGGTTAAGGCTTCCACCACATTGACTGCATTCAGTGTTGATGAAGACGCGGGAGGACATAGAGCTTCATTCCCTTGCCGGCAGGTGCCGAGAAAGACCCGCCTTGCCTGCCCGCTTAAATAGCGAAGCTTATTTAACTAGGGTAGTCGGGGATCAATCGGCACAATTCAAAAATAATCCAATGTAATTTTTTGGATGTCCCGCGTTCCCTGCCCGGTTACAAGCGAATCTTACTCAACCAGGGTACGGGGGCATCACTTCTCTGTGACTGCTTCTCCGCAGTTGGGACAGAACTTAGTGCCGGGAAAGAGCTTGTTATCACACTGACTGCATTTGAGCTGGGTCTTTAAATCATGTCCGCAGCTTGAGCAGAATTTGGCGGTTGCGTTAAGGTTTTTCTCACACCGCGGGCATTTTTGTAGCACCACCAGTTGGTGACCACATCGGTGGCAGAATCTTTCGTCTGCCCCGATCTCTGTATGACAGTCGGGACAATTGATGGAACCTACCTGTTGTATCCCATCGGGAGTCATCTGTCCTGGGGTCATACTCTTGAACATCATGCCGGGAATCATCATACCGAGCCCTGCGCCGATTCCCAGTCCCATCCCTTGAGCGGCTCCATCACCAGCAGTGCCTCCGCCTCCACCCCGGGCGGCATCACCCATGGCTTTGGCCGCCTTGAACTTCATGAAGGCATCAAGATTACCCACGGCTTCCATCCCACTTCTCTCGTCGATCATCTTCTGGACCTCAGCGGGAGGGGTGATGGAATTGATGAAGAAATCGATAAGCTCCATACCGTATTTGCCAAAGTCCTCAACCATGCGCAGCTTAACAGCTTCCCCCATTTCGTCATACATCTTAGGAAGATCAAGAATGGTGTCCACGTATTCTCCCAGAAAGTCATTAAGACGGGAGACAATAATGTCCCGGAAGTAGCCTTCAATGTTATCGGTGAAGTATTCACCCATAGTCCCGACAATGGTATTAAGGAAGAGCAGAGGCTGTGTAATTCTGGTGGTGAAGTTCCCGAAAGCCCTGAGCCGCACCATGCCGAGTTCACTGTCTTTAAATGCCACCGGGTCTTTTGTTCCCCACTTCATGCTGGTGAACACTTTCATATTGGTAAAGTATACTTCTGCACGAAAGGGACTGGTGAATCCCCAGGGAAGACTCAGCACTTTTGTGATAATCGGGAGATTCATGGTTGAGAGTGTATGGCGGCCCGCTCCGATCACATCAAGTCCTTTACCATTCCGGAAAAAGATAGCAGCCTGGTTTTCCCTCACCACGAGCTGAGCACCCATCTTAATTTCACCAGATCCTTTTTCGGGATAGCGGTGTGCCATCTCTTCACCGCTCTCGTCAAACCATTCGATAACTTCCATAAATTGACTCATGCCGTTGCCTCCTGAGTGAGAAGATGGAAAGAGGGTTAAACAAGGTGTTATATGGCCATGTTTACTAATATTATCGGCAGCTGAGCAGGTTAGCTTAACCATTTTATCAACGGTATGGATTTTCGATCCGGTAGCAAAAGATAAAGGGGTGGTGGTATCTCTGGATGGTAAGTACGGGGATTACAGCCTCATAGAATGGTACGTCCGTTTGGTGTGTATCTCGAAAAATGTGTGGAGGTTCTATTTTATTCGCTCAATAGCACGTTTTGTGATTTCAGCTTCTAACAATCCTAAAAGATTATTGATGTGTTCAAGGTGTATCGTGTAGGTATCTATTTCTCTGAGCGTTTCTTTGAGTTTCTTTCCCAGCGCTTCATCGCTCAATCCTTTTAGATATCCTTCTTCTTTCACGGTAGCCATTGTGGGCAAACTCCTTTACGCAATGCTTGCAGGTGACGTCATGCGTATTCATTGTGTGCTTTTTGGGGACGGAATAACGCTTGAAAGGACCTGCTTATCAAGGGAATAGGGGGCTTAAACATTTTTAACGTTGACGACTTCGTAAAAAGCCTGACTGCCTGCCCGAGCTGCCACTCGTGTCGGCCAGGGAGCTCGGCCAAGCCAGCGTACCAGTAAGTACAACCCATTCCTTCGTATTTGTGTGTTTTTCCGTGCATCTGAATCTTTTTGCTTTGTCGTCTGATCTTTGACTTTTTACGGGACTATCAACGCTCAACAAAAATCCTTAGCTTTTTACTCCTGCTATGATGTCTAAGCTTCCGAAGCGCTTTTTCTTCGATTTGCCTGATTCTTTCCCGGGTTAAGTTGTAATCCTGCCCCACTTCCTCCAGTGTGTGATCCGCTTTTTCCCCTATGCCGAACCGCATACTTACAATCTTTTCCTCCCGGGCAGTTAATGTCGATAATATCTTTTTCGTTTGTTCCACTAAGGTGCGGTTGAAGGCAGCTTCCAGCGGGGGAGCTATCTTTTTGTCTTCAATAAAATCACCTAAGCGGCTTTCTTCCTCCTCTCCTATAGGGGTTTCGAGGGAGATGGGGAGCTTAGATATTTTGAGAACTTTCATTACCTTCTCCAGGGGAAATTCCACCTTTGAAGCAATTTCCTCCGGGGTAGGCTCTCTGCCTATTTCCTGGACCAGCTGGCGGGAGGTTTTAATCAACTTATTGATGACTTCAATCATGTGGACTGGAATTCGTATCGTTCTTGCTTGATCTGCAATAGCTCTTGTAATAGCCTGTCTGATCCACCAGGTGGCATAGGTGCCGAATTTATATCCCCTTTGATATTCAAACTTATCAACGGCTTTGATAAGACCAATATTGCCTTCCTGGATCAGATCAAGGAAGGGTACGCCTCGATTGTTATACCTCTTTGCCAAACTCACAACCAGCCGCAGATTAGCTTTTACCAATTCGTCCTTGGCAAGTTTGGTTTTGAGTTCTCCCTCTTCAATGGACCGTATAGCTTTCTTAAGGGATTGCGCGTCGAACGTCGATTCAGCGTGAATGTGTTTAATTTGTTTCTTGGCATTTTTTATAATGGTCTCATACGCCAGGAGCTCATCTTTAGAAATGCCGAACTTTTTACTGATCTTTCTTTCTTCATGACGGCTCTTTTTTACCTGTTGAAAGAGCTTTTTCAATTCCTCTTGAGGGATTTTCGCCTTTTCTATACAGTGATTAATTTCTCCCTCAGCAGTCTCCAATCGTACGAGGAAATGTTTTAATGTATGTACAATCCTGTCAATGTGGCTTTTGTTGAGATTGATTTCATCTATTATGTCGATGATCTTCTGAGTGCTTCGATCAAGCCTTTTTCGTAAGGTTGCTTTATCAACTTTACCAAGATGTTTTTGAGCCAGTTTCTTTTCTAACACCAGCTTCTTCTGTTCACGTCGCTTGATACTCGTTATTAAGGAAAGCACTTTTTTCGTGTACTGTTCTTCATCAATATCCGTTCCTTCCTCATCTAAATCCCGTATGACCTCTCTGACAGAAATGGTGCCGGATCTGAGTTGTTCCCCGATGGTGATGATTTCCCTTATCGTGATAGGTGCAGGCAAAACAACTCCAGCGATTATTTTCTCACCTTCCTCCATGCGCTTTGCGATCTCTACCTCTTCCTCACGGGTAAGCAGTGATACCGAACTCATCTCACGGAGATAACTTCTTGCCGGATCATTGAACCTGTCATCGGAGCCCCTGTCTAACCGATCTTTTACTTCAGGTTTTTCCCCCGCCTGGGCTTCTTGCTGCGTACGCTTGAGGATAGGTGCCTCCTGGATATCTGTAACAATTTTGATATCCATTCCCCCAAACATGATCTTCATATCGTTAATCTGTTTAGGTGAAAAAACATCTGCGGGGAGCAGGATGTTAATTTCTTCGTGGGTTAAAAATCCCCTCTCTTTTCCCAGATCAATAAGGTGATTTACGTGATCGATAATATCTTCTTTAGATGCCTGCACAGAGCTCCTCCATTACTGAAAGTTACCGCGTGATTTTAGATTGACCTCTTTTTGCTTCACGCACTATACGGCTGGATTTCAGCCTCTTAAAGCGGCTGCTTGCCATTTATGTATTGCTCAGCTCACTTTTCATAGGGTTGGGTATGTGTTTATGAAAAATGCCGGGGATGTATATGTGTAGATTAGTTAGTCGTGAAAAATAACGAGATAAAAATGGCAGCCAGGATCTGACTGCCATGACGTTGTCACAGTGGTGTGACATTAACAGCTGTTGGACCTTTAGGCCCATCTTCTACTTCAAATTGGACCGGCTGCCCTTCTGTCAAGTTTTTGAATCCGGAACTCTGAATATTCGAGTAATGTACAAAGACATCATCCCCTTCATCTCGGGACAAGAATCCAAATCCTTTTCGCTCATTAAACCACTTAACGGTTCCTTTTATCATACCTTGTTTCACCTCCTTCATGTACAGATTAACGTGAAGCTATTTACTCCTAATCTTTCACTGCAAGAAGGTGGTGGTTTAAAGAAACCGTTCTCTATTCTTCCTAACAACGAAACTGATTAAAGCATTATAACAACAGTCAAGCAGTACACTAGCATAATTCCCGGTCCAAGTCAACTCCCAATTGCATTAGTGTGATTTTCAGGTGTTAGATAATGGTTTCTTTTTGTGCCGCAGCTACATAAGGCATTGATTAAAAATGGTTTTTTAAAATAATGCACCATCCTTCCCCTTTCCTGGGGATGTGTCAGACTTAGCGTGGGGTCTCCTGTAAATCAGGGGTTGTCCCACAGGTGGTTTACCGGTGAGAGAGCAAAAGGTGTTGTGTGCAACCAGAAAAAGAGTTTACCGACAGGTGTCGAGAAAGCCCCGCCTTGCCTGCTCGGTTAAATAGCGAAGCGAATTTAGCTAGGGTTGGTGGGGATGAATTGCCACAATTCAAAAATAATAAAATGTGCTTATCCACAAAACTTCAGTATCCCGGATGAAAGCTGGCTTGATACCTTCTAAATAGACATGCTTGCAATGTGGGTAGGAGCGCATTCATGCGCGATGAATTCGCGGCTTAAAGCTGCTCCTACCATCACTTTGTTTCACCCGTCCGGGAGCCCCGCCTTGCCTGCCCGGTTACCAGCGAATCTTATTTAACCAGGGTGCGCGGGGAGTATCACTTTTTTAAAACGACTTGACAGATGAAAGCACTTCGTATATACTCGCTTTACTATTTTTTTACTACCGAGTGCCGTGCAATTAAGAAGTATTACTAATAAAGGATAGATCATTAACCAATAGAAAAACGGTACCCTCCCCACCCAAGGTTTTCATTTTGGTAACACACCGTACCTCCTGCCTTGGTAATCCCGTGATATCGAAATGATTATATGCGTTTAATACGTAATCGTTTTCACCAGTCTTTTATAGATATTCTGTTGATGACGTTAAGCAATACACTACCACCATACGGATAGAGCGTTTAGAGGAAACAGAGACCGTAACAGCTCACATGAAAAGGAGGAGTTAATGAATATTTACGTAGGCAATTTGGCACTCAACGTTACCGAAGATGATTTGCAGCAGGCTTTTCAAGCCTTTGGAGAAGTCGAGACTGTGAAGATCATAAAGGATAGGTACAGCGGTGAATCAAGAGGATTTGCATTTGTGGAAATGCCGGCTGGGGCTGAAGCCCAGACTGCTATTAACGATTTGAACGGAAAGGAATTGAAGGGACTGCAGATCAAGGTTAATCAG
>CALJBY010000045.1 GCA_938024025.1 uncultured bacterium | reverse complement strand
AAGGTTAAAACCATAACCGATACCATCAGCATCAAGATCAGCGTTCCCTAAATTCAGGGGCAGCTGTTGGATTTTCAAGGCCTTCTTAAATCTGAGGTCGGAATAGACGGGACTGAATCCAACTGCCAGTGAGAGCGTATCGTTGACCTGGTAGGAAACAACCGGATTAATAAAAAAGGTCCTTAGCTCAGCAAAGGTAGAGATAAAATTTCCTTCCCAATCGTCAGGCCAGTCTGTGCTTAAACCGAAATGGGAGAAAGAGCCAATGCCCAGACTGAATCTCTCATTGATTTTATGCGTTAGATACACTGTGGGGAGCAGGTAGGTATGGTCCTTCATATGGGTAGTCTTGCCGGTAGTAGCACTTTTGAATTTGGTGCGGGGAATGAGTGCTACTCCACCACAAGAGGTTTGGGTTCCACGGAGCTGGTTTATTGCTGCAGGGTTATAAAAGACAGCAGAAGGGTTATCGACCTGGGCAGTGTAAGCTATGGCTGAGGCATTAGCAGCAGCATGCTGGTTGTAGATAAGAAAACCGGTAGCACTGCATGTTGACGTGCAGAACAACGAACACGGGAGGATAATGCACAGTGAGGCAGCTGCTCTTCTCAGGTTGATGTACGACATGAGTACCGGTGCTCGTAAAAAGGATGACAGCATTGGGCGCACTATAGCATGGTCCACAAAATTAATAAACGAAAATATGTCTTTCGTGAGGTATGCCACGGCAGATAAAATGCTCATTGACATTAGAAGTCGTATACCTTATCATTACCATGACGTTAATGGGAATTGTGCTCATCACTTGAGAATCATCAGCGGTACACTTAAAGGCAGGAAACTTGCTTCATTTAAGAGCAAGTGTGTTCGCCCTACCTCGGATAGAGTTCGAGAGGCGCTCTTTAATGTTCTCACCGTCGTGTGGGAGGGAAAAACAGTGCTCGATCTCTTTGCCGGAACAGGGGCGCTTGGCATTGAGGCACTGAGCCGTGGTGCGTCACACGTGATTTTTGTCGAACACGATGCACACGCCCACCGGGTCCTGGAAAAAAATATTGCGTTGCTGCATCTGACCGGCAGCTGTACCCTTGTGAAGCTCAGTGTAGCGGAGGGGATCGGTTTGGTAAAGAGGACCCAACAGCACTGGGATGTTATTTTTCTTGATCCTCCGTATGACATGCAGTTAGCTGATCGTACCTTAGCTCTCTTAGCGGAGCGTGATATGATAAGTAAAGGTGGTGTGATTGTTGTCGAACACCACGTTCGGGAAAGGTTGTCTGATGCTTACGGGAAACTCATAATGAGTGATCAACGCATGTATGGGAAAACAGGAATCTCTTTTTTTGTCTCACGTGAACCAGCCCTCTAAAAAAAGGACTATGTATGAGTAAGCTTGCTATCTATCCGGGATCTTTCGATCCCATCACCAATGGACATATAAACATTATCGAACGCTCACTGCTTATCTTTGATAAACTTGTCGTAGCAGTAGCTATTAATGCCTCAAAGAACGCTCTCTTTACGCTGGAAGAGAGGGTTGCCATGATTAAAGAGGCCACCAGGAACAATCCCAATGTTATTATTGATTCGTTTGAGGGACTATTGGCTGATTATGTCGCCGAGAAGGAAATTAACGTGATTGTCCGGGGACTGCGGGCACTGTCAGATTTTGAATATGAATTTCAAATGACCTTTATGAATAGAAAGTTGAATCGTCATGTTGAGACTATCTTTATGATGACAGGCTTACGGTGGTTCTATGTTAATTCAAGAATTATTAAGGAAGTTGCAGTGGCTGGTGGTTCCGTTAAGGGGTTGGTTCCTGATGTTGTGTGTGAACGATTGAGAGAGAAGTATCCCCGTTACCGGGAGAGGAATAACTCGTAACGTGATGAATCTAACTGGGTGATTAAAGGAAAGGGAAGGGAAGGAAATATGTTATCTTTACCGCGTACGGTTACTGAGGTGGGAATCGGCAGTGATTTGAGCGCTGATATCCTGCAGCTCGCTCTTCATGCGGGCATGGTAGTGAAGTTGGTGCTGCTTATACTGTTGCTCTTTTCTGTTGTCTCATGGGCTATCATCATTGTCAAGTTTAGAGTGTATCGTACGGCCGAGAGGGAGTCTAAAATTTTTCTGGACCATTTTTGGAGCAGCAGAAATTTTTCCAAGGCATTTATGGAGGCTAAACGATTAGTGCGCAGTCCGGTTGCGGCCATGTTTAAATCGGGATACGTGGATTTGGAAAAAATAAAAAAGGAAAGGGTGCAGCCAGATCCTTCCCGGGAACCCCTCAACAGTGATGCGCAGCGAAAACTTTCAGAAGAGGTTGCTACAATAGACCGGACCCTAAAACGTGTAGCGGGAGCGGAGATTACCAAGCTTGAAAAAAGCCTGACGTTTTTAGCGACAACCGGCAACGCAACGCCGTTCATTGGTCTTTTCGGAACGGTGTGGGGAATTATGGATGCCTTCAGACAGATAGGATTTAGGGGTTCCACCAGTTTAGCTGTAGTAGCGCCAGGTATCTCCGAGGCTTTGATTGCTACCGCCGCAGGACTGTTTGCAGCCATACCGGCGGTAATTGCGTATAACTATTTCTTGAGCAGGATGAGGGTAGTGACTTCGCAAATGGATAATTTCTCTGCTGAATTCTTAAACATTGTGGAACGACATATAAGAGGTTTGTAAGGGGCCTCGGTAGAAATCATGTTCGTAAACTGCATGGAGGTGTAGCGTGGTAAGTGGCAACGATTCAAAACGTTTCCTTTCTGAGATTAATGTTACTCCCTTTGTCGATGTAATGCTGGTTCTTCTCGTTATCTTTATGGTTACCGCTCCCATGATGCAAGAGGGGGTTGATGTTAACCTTCCCCAGGCGC
>CALJBY010000044.1 GCA_938024025.1 uncultured bacterium | reverse complement strand
CATCCCCGGCAACAGGGTAAGCTGATTGGTTCCGTCTCTCTCGAAGATCAGTCCATTTCTACCTCGGGAGATTATGAGCGCTTTTACCAGTTCAAGGGCCGTCGCATCTGCCACATCATTGATCCCCGGTCGGGACAGCCCGTTGAATCCGTACAGAGCATCAGTGTAATTGCTCCGTCCGCCATGGCAAGCGATGCACTTTCAACTGCGCTGTTTGTTTTGGGCCCCCATGAGGGACTCGCCCTGGTAAACAACCTTTCGAACACGGAGGCCCTGGTGGTTGATCAGGAGGGAGTCCAGCACACTTCCCGGGGTTGGCCCACACATCAGAACTAGGAATTTTTGTATGAAAGAACTGTTTAAACTGACCATTGTCCTCACTATCATCTGCGCTCTGGCAGCTACTGCCCTTGCGTTCGTCTATACGATCACCAAAGAACCTATTGCCTATCAGCAGCGCTTAAAAAAGCTTAAGGCAATAAAGGCCGTTCAGCCGGACTATGACAATGAGCCGGATAAACAGTTTGTAGATATTAAAACAGGTGAAGGGGACCTCACAAGATTTTATATAACCACAAAGGGGGACACCCCTACCGGAACTGTCTTCATGGTATCCGCTGTGGGTTACGGGGGCACCATAGATTTGATGGTGGGCCTTAATCCCGAGGGTTCCATTACGGGGGTGCAGGTCTTAAGGCACACCGAGACCCCAGGTCTTGGGGCAAAGATAACCGAAGAGAAATTTTTAAAACAATTTATTGCAAAGAACCTTCCGGACACCAACTGGTCATTGAAGAAAGAGGGTGGAGATATCGACCAAATTAGCGGTGCCACCATCTCTCCCCAGGCAGTGGTCAAGGCCTTAAACGGGGGGCTTACCCTTTTCACCGACAACAAAGACAAAATCTTGGAAGCAGGCTAGGACTAAGGAGCAACATGGCATTTCACAGTGAATTTACCAAGGGCATCTGGCGGGAAAATCCTGTCTTTCGAATTGTGCTGGGCATCTGCCCAACCCTGGCGGTGAGTACGCAGGTGAGCAATGGTATAGGTATGGGCCTGGCCGCCACCTTTGTTTTGCTCGGCTCAAATATTATTATTGCCCTGATCAGAAAAGGGATCCCCGACAAAATCAGGATTCCTGCATTCATTGTAGTAATTTCAACCTTTGTCACCATTGTGGATCTCTTTATGGCTGCATACACTCCGGGCCTTCATGAGCGTCTGGGGATCTTCATCCCTCTCATAGTTGTTAACTGTATTATACTGGGAAGGGCTGAGGCCTTCGCCTCCAAGTCAACGGTGTGGATGTCCATAGCAGATGCCCTCGGTATGGGGGGCGGCTTTACCGTAGCGCTCACTATCATATCTTCCATACGGGAGCTTTTGGGCAACGGTACCCTCCTTGGATTTCAAGTGCTGCCCGATGCCTTTAGCCCGGCGGTCATTATGATTCTTCCCCCCGGGGCCTTTCTTACTATTGGAGCTCTGCTGGGTTTCTTTAACTACCTGTCTAATAGGAAATCTACTTGATGGAAAAGCTCGTTGTAATCATTCTCAGTGTAGTTCTGGTTAATAATTTCATTCTGGTTCGATTTCTGGGTCTCTGCCCCTTTCTCGGGGTGTCACGGGAGATCAAGTCATCCGTCAGCATGGGTGTTGCCGTTATATTTGTGATGACCCTCGCTTCTATCTGTACCTGGTTTATTCAGTACTATCTGCTGGTGCCCTACAAGGTTGAATTTCTGCAAACAATCGTCTTTATTCTGGTTATTGCCGCACTGGTGCAATTCGTGGAGATGGTCATTCAAAAGGTGAGTCCAGTGCTTCAAAAGGCACTGGGTATTTATCTCCCCTTGATTACCACCAACTGTGCGGTTCTTGGTGTCTGCATTCTTAATATCAGAGAGGATTACAACCTTCTGGAAACCATAGTTCACGGGTTCGGGGCAGGCCTTGGATTTACCCTTGCCATCGTTCTTATGGCCGGCATACGGGAACGCATCTCCCTGGGCAAAGTTCCTCAAAGCATGCAGGGATTTCCCATTTCCTTTATCATCGCCTGTTTGATGGCGCTCTCTTTCTTTGGTTTTCAGGGATTTTTTAGCCACTCATAAGGAATACTATGAACATCATCATTATATCCGTGTTCATTCTTGGGGGTATCGGTCTCCTGTCTGCAGTAGTACTGGCTATTGCCTCCCGGATCTTTTTTGTTCAAACAGATCCCCGGATCGAAGAAATTGAAAACATCCTCCCGGGAGCAAACTGTGCCGGTTGCGGATTTCCCTCCTGCCACACCTATGCCGAAACCATTGTAGAGGGTGGTGCTGAACCTAACCGTTGTGTCCTGTGTGCGGCAGAAGGGGTGGAAAAAATAAGCTCCATTCTGGGAGTGGAAGCCACTAGTGCCGAGAAGAAGGTTGCAGCCATACACTGTTATGGAGGAAAGACCGCTGCAAAGGCCTTTGAATATGGCGGCCTCGCCTCATGCCGTGCAGCTTCGCTATACAACGGTGGGGACACTCTCTGCACTTACAGCTGTCTGGGTTTTGGCGACTGTGTCGGGGTCTGTCCCTTTGGTGCCCTTTCCAGATCAGGCAGGGAAGCCCCGCAGGTAGACAGGGAACGGTGCACAGGGTGCGGCAATTGTGTCAGAGTGTGCCCAAAAGAGGTTATCTCACTCATTCCCCGTAAGGGGAAGGTTTTTGTTGGCTGTAACTCCTATGAAAAGGGCAAGATTGTTCGAAAGATCTGCGAGGTGGGGTGTATCAAGTGCAATCGTTGCATTAAAAATTGCCCCGAAGATGCTCTTTCCATGAAAGATGAACGGGTTTGTGTCGATTACCAGAAGTGTACCGGCTGCGGTAAGTGTATCGAAGAGTGCCCACGAAACGTTATCATTGACACCTCCCACCAGCAAGAGGAAATCGAGGCTGTAAATCAATGAACGCCATAATTATTTATTGTTCTAAAACAGGTAATACAGAAAAGGTTGCCCAGTCAGTGGCACGGGGATTGGATGGCAAGGCCCGGATGGTGAAGCTCGAGCTGAGCCCCGAGGGTATCCTCAAAGAGTTTTCTCCCGACTTCACCCTTGATGTGTCCTCCTACGATCTGGTTTTTTTCGGCGGGTGGGTGATGGTCATGCGGGTCCATCCCTTTCTTTACACCTACATCAAGCAGTGTAAAAATCTTGAGGGTAAAAAGGTTGCCGGTTTTCTGTCGGGGGGTGCAGGTCTTTCCCGCGAGCATGCCCATGACGATTTTAAGGCCTTGATAGAAGAACGGGGTGCCGAACTCGTCGGCTTCTCCTATACATCTACCCTCCTGGGATTAACCTTGACTCAAAAGAAATTAAATGCAGCTGAAGACTTT
>CALJBY010000043.1 GCA_938024025.1 uncultured bacterium | reverse complement strand
CCTTTTTCCCTCTGCTGGTTTGTGTAATCCACCAGGAGAATGCCGTTTTTGGTAACCAGCCCGACCAGCAGGACCAGGGCGATCATGGAAAAGAGGTTGAAGGTGTTTCCGGTTATGTAAAGGAGCCCGAAGGAACCGATAAATGAGAGGGGGAGGGCAAGCATAATGGTAAAGGGATGTATGAAGCTCTCAAACTGGGCACCCAGGACCATGTAGGTAAACAGGATGGCAAGGACAAAGGCTATGCCAAGGTTGAAGATAGTCTCATAGTAGAGTTCTGTACGTCCCGTGTGCTGTGCTGAAAATCCCTCTGGCAGCACCTCACGGGTAATCTTTTCAATTTCAATCATCGCAGGGGCTAGGGTTATTCCCTCCAGGTTGGCAAAGATGGTGACAGCCCGCTGCCGGTCGAAGCGGTTGATAATAGAAGGGCCGTAGGCCTGGTGCAGGGTGACAAAGTTGTCGAGCTCAATGAGCTGGCCGCTTGCCGATTTAACCCAGATCTTTTTGATGTCGGACGGAAGGTCCCGTTCCTCCTCCATCAGCCGCACCCGGACATCATAACTCTCACCACCCCGTTTAAATTCCACTACATCGACCCCCCCGATAAGCGAACCGATGGCATTGGCAATAGCTTCAACCGGCACCCCGGCGTCGGCTGCCTTTTCACGGTTGATGTCAACTCGTACCTCGGGTTTTCCCAGTTCCAGGTTCCGGTCTATGTCGATGAAGCCGGGTGTCTGTTCGAGGTGCTTCATAATTTCCCGGGAGTATTTATCCAGTGACTCTAGGTCCGGCCCCTGTATGACATACTGAATCTCTTCCTCTCTCCGGTCTGAACCGAGTATGGAGGTGATTGAAACGGTTGAGAGGACATCCGGTATTGACCAGAGCTTCCTCCGGACCTCCTGCATAACCTCTTTCTGGGTTTTCTTTCGCTGGTTTTTAGGAACCATGGTTACAAAGGAGATGGCCTTGTTGGATTGTGCTGTGCTTCCCTCTTCACCGTATCCCGTAATGGAAAAGATTTGCTGAACTTCAGGGAACTGGTTCAGTGCCTTCTCCACCTGCTGCAATGCCTTGTCGGTTTTGTGAATTGAATATTCCAGCGGTGTCTCGATCCGCACGACGAACTTGCTCTTGTCTTCGTCGGTAACAAACTCTTTATTGACATTCGCAAAAATCAATCCGCCCAGGACGAGAGAGAGGATTCCGATCAGGACAATGGTGAACCGGTGGTCGAGTGCCCAGGTAAGAAGTTGCCGGTATACACCGGTCATGGAAGCCATAAAACGGTCAAAGATGAGAAGTGATTTCCAATTTCCCTCCGAGAGCTTGAGAAAGCGGGATGCGAGCATGGGAACGATGGTTAGTGATATAAAAGCCGAGATCAGGATAGCTACGGCAACTGTAATGGCGAACTCGTAAAAGAATCGTCCTACGAAACCTCCCATGAAGGCCACGGGCAGGAATACACAGACCAGGGCCAGCGTGGCTGCAACCACTGCGAACCCAATCTCTGATGACCCGTCCCGGGCCGCCTGCATGGCACTTTTCCCCATCTGCCGGTGACGGAAGATATTTTCTACCATGACAATGGCATCGTCGATAACGATGCCCACAGACATGGCAAGTCCCACCATAGTCAGGTTGTTCATGGTAAAGCCCAGAATGTACATGACCGTGAAGGTTGAAATGATAGAGGTGGGAATAGAAATGGCACTGAAAATGGTCGTTCGGATATTTTGAAGGAAGAGCAAAATGACCAGCGCGGCCATCAGCCCACCGAGAATGAGCTGGAACTGGATTTCATCGATGGACTCCTGGATAAAGACGGAGTCATCGCTTGATATTTCAATCTTCATCCCTGCCGGAAGGAGGTTTCTAATTTCACCGAGCTCTTCCTTGACTAGCGAGCAGACAGCCAGCTTGTTAGCCCCTGAACGGGCTGAGACACCGATAGCTACCCCCTGCAGTTCTTCTTTTTCCTTTGAGGTATAACGGGCTATGGTTTTTATATCTTCACGTCCCTTTTCTGCATAGCCGATATCACGCAAGCGGATCGTTGTTCCTTCCCGGTCGGTAACTATTAAATCATTGAATGCCTCAGGGGTTTGAAACTCTCCCATGGTCCGTACTAAAAATTCTTTCTCGGAAGATTCTACCTTGCCGCCGGGTACCTCCAGGTGCTGTTTTTTGAGGGCCAGAATGACATCCTGAACGGTCAGATTGTGGGCAGTGAGTTTATCCCGGTCAAGCCAGAGGCGAACCTGCAGTTCCCGGCCGCCGCTTATTTGCACATCACCAATACCCTGCAGCTTTTGGAGAAGGGGACGAATAGTATCGTCGGCGTATTCCGTTAGATCTTCGATGGAATGCTGCTGGCCGAACAGCACCAGCCACAGTATGGGCTGAGCATTGATGTCCAGCTTTTCAATGGTTGGAGTCTCGGCCTCATCGGGGAGTTTCCACAACCGGGTTGACACCTTGTCCCGTGCCTCCTGCGCAGCGA
>CALJBY010000042.1 GCA_938024025.1 uncultured bacterium | reverse complement strand
TCCAGTGTGGCTGATCATCCTCTCAGACCAGCTAACCATCGTAGCCTTGGTGGGCCATTACCCCACCAACAAGCTAATAGTGCAAGGGCTCATCCTTAAACAATAGCATGAAACAGAGGCCATCTTTTCCTACTATCTCCTTGGAGATCGTAGTCTTATCAGGTATTAGCTTCGCTTTCGCAAGGTTATCCCTGATTTAAGGGTAGATTACCCTCGTATTACTCACCCGTTCGCCACTTTACTCTCCCGACGAATCGGAATTTCTCGTCCGACTTGCATGTGTTAAGTACGCCGCCAGCGTTCGTTCTGAGCCAGGATCAAACTCTTCAATTTAGTTCGATCTTGTTCTTTTTATCAATTCACTCACTTCAAATTGACAGCCCTACTATTCATTTTTCAAAGAGCACTGATGTAAAAAGAGAATGATAATACTAATCGAGCACATTGTCAAGCAAAAAATGAAATTAATTTAACAATGTTTTTCAACTACTTGACTACTATCTGGTGATATTTCTTCTTGCCACTGCGTAAAATAATCCTTCCATCCTTAAGGTGTGAAAGGTTAATGACCTCATCAAAGCTGTTAACGGGCTCCCCGTTAACATAACCGCCTTTTTGATTAATTAAGCGGCGGGCTTCATTGCGAGATGCACAGAGCCCCACATCAGTAAAAAGCTCAAAGGCGCTAACTCCTTTTTCCAGAAGCCCCTGTTCAAGAGTGCTGGACGGCATCCCGCTCAAATCGTCACCAGCAGCATCCCGTGGGATGGTACTTGACGGCAGCAATTGGCTATCTATGGCCCTCCCCCCAAAAGCACCGGTGGCAGCCTTCCACGCCTCCAGAGCCTTTTCTGCTCCATGGGTAATGTGAGTAGCCTCAAATGCCAGAACGCTCTTGACACTGTTAAGCTCGCTTCCCTGTAAGTGTGCGGCCGATTCAATCTCCTCAAGTGGCAAAAAGGTAAAGAGCTTCAAGAACCTTACAACGTCCGCATCCTCCACGTTAATCCAGAACTGGTAATAATCATAGGGAGAGGTTGCCTTCTCATCCAGCCATATCGCCCCCTCCTCAGTCTTGCCCATCTTGGAGCCTGAAGCAGTAATAATCAAGGGGAATGTCATGCCATACCCCTCATTTCCTTCAACCCTCCTGATCAAGTCAATACCGGCTACAATATTACCCCATTGATCATTCCCCCCCATCTGTACGGGGCAGTTGTAGTGCTTATGCAGGTGGAGAAAATCGTAAGCCTGCAGCAACATATAATTAAACTCTATAAAGTTAAGACCTGTCTCCAGCCTGGCCCTGTAGGACTCAGCGGTAAGCATCCTGTTAACGCTGAAATGGCAGCCAATATCACGAAGGAAGTCGATATAGCCAAGAGTACACAACCAATCGGCATTGTTTAAAAGCAGTGCCTTTTCGTCACTAAAGTCGAGATATCGGGTAAACTGCTTTTTTATCTCTAAAACATTTTTTTCAATCTGATCCTGCGTAAGTATTTCCCGGGTTTTTGTCTTACCGCTGGGATCACCTATAAGCCCTGTCCCCCCGCCAACAAGAACGATGGGCACATGACCACTTTTTTGCATGTGCATCAATGCCATTACAGGAACTAGGTGACCAACATGAAGGGTCGAAGCAGTAGGGTCAAACCCCGTGTAACAGGTAATGGGTTTGGCCAGAAGATCCCTGAGCGCAGGTTCATCTGTTACCTGTTCAATGAATCCGCGATTTTTTAAAATATCAAACGTACTTTCCATAACTACTTTACAAGGATTCTGGGATTCGAGGATCCAAGGGGTCGAGTGTTTTAAAAAAGATTCTATCTTTAAGTTTTCTCTGGAATCCTCGATTCCTTGCCCCCTCCTTTAATTCCTACTTAGCAAAATCTACCGATCGTGTCTCTCGAATTACCGTTACTTTAATTTGTCCCGGGTAGCTTAAATTGGCTTCTATTTTCTTCGCTATGTCACGCGACAGTACAACAGCAGCATCATCACTAATCTCTTTGCTTTCCACAATGATTCTAATCTCACGTCCCGCTTGCACTGCATACGTTTTCAAAACACCGGGGAATGATCCCGCTATTTCTTCAAGTTCTTTGAGGTGTTTGACATAGGTTTCCAACATCTCTCTTCGAGCCCCTGGTCGCGCTGCAGACAGGGCATCAGAAACCTGTACCAGTATTGCGATAACCGTCTGGGGTTTTTCATCATCATGGTGAGCGGCAAGTGCGTGAACAATTTCATCACTCTCTCCATACTTTTTAGCTAAATCAGCACCAATAATAGCATGGGAACCCTCAACCTCATGGTCTACCGCCTTACCGATATCGTGCAATAACCCGGCCCTTTTTGCCTTTTTGACATTAACTCCCAATTCAGAGGCAATAATGCCACAGAAAGCAGCAACTTCCAATGAATGCTGCAGGACATTTTGATCATAACTGGTTCTATATTGCAATTTACCGAGCAGTTTAGTCAACTCTCCGTTGACACCATGGACACCACTATCAAAAGTCGCCTGCTCCCCTGCTTCTTTTATGCCCACCTCTATTTCTTTTTTTGCTTTATCCACTATTTCTTCTAT
>CALJBY010000041.1 GCA_938024025.1 uncultured bacterium | reverse complement strand
CGATAGCAGTAAAAGGAGGGGGTAAAAAGTGCTATCGGCCCTTTTCTACTCATGGTCACTGAAGTACATCATAGACCTGAAGGGGTGAAGGAGTAAATGAGCTTTCGTTCCTCTCAGACTCCTATAGGGAAGGTAGGGAGTGAGAAATTAAGATTTTTAGACCATTACTCTTGTTAGTATCACCTTTAACTCTCTTGATGCTCATAGGGTGATTGAGCAAAAAATGTGCCATGAGGTATTTTCCCGCCATACCCCAGCAACCATGATAAAAAACCTTATTTTACGGTTAATTAGCCTTTTGGTGCCTGTGTTTCCAGAAAAGATCACCCTGCTGGTAGTGGCTGGATAGAGCCATTACCAGCTCCTGAAAAGTGGGGGTGGTTCCATTAAGCCGCACTTCCCTTCAAAATATTTTTTCAAAAAAACCGAACCTTTTTAGTTGCCAGTTGTAGTATAGGGTACAGACCGTAGTGGGTTAAGAAGAATATCCTGAATTGGTACAAGTGGTGGTATCTGAAATGAAGAAATAAGTTTAAGATTCTTGCAATAATCGGAGGGCACGCTCGAATGCATTTTAATTTAGTTTAACATAGGTTTGGGAGTAGCAACAATGTCAGTATTCTTAATTGTTATTTATTTTTCATTAGAAACTTTTGTTATCCAAAAACTGATGCTTGTTGAGCCCCTAACACTGTATGTCTCCTGCTAATGGGTATTAGCTGTTTGTTAACTTCGTTTTCTGGCAAACCCCATCGAGACCAGGACCACCGCATATAAAGCGGCGGTGACAGCAAACAAGCTTCCGGGAACGGTGATGTGGATAATGAGCGCAGGCACCAGCGGGCCGATGGTGCTTCCCAGGCCGTAGCAGAAGGTGGTGAGGGCATTACCGCGTGGCAGTTCGGCTGATGTCAATTCGATCCCGAGCAGGCCGACTGCAAGTGGGTAGAGGGCGCCAACGGATGCACCGCATAAGACCAGTATACAGGTGAGCAGCATGGTGGTTGGCAGCAGCAAAACAGTCATGAGGCTGACCACGCCCAGGCCGTAGGTGATAACCAGCACCTTGCGTAACCCTATTTTATCTCCGAGGGAGCCGATCACGGGCGGCATGCCCCCGTGCCCCAACATAAATGAAAACAGCAGAATACTGGTCTGCTCGGTAGTAAAACCTTCCCGAAGGGTGTAGAGTGGAATCAGGGCAATCAGGGCTCCTTCCATAAAACCGGCCATGAGCATTGCCGAAAGAGACATCCATATTCTGCGAGCCAGGTGCCGATCGAAAGCCAGGGCTGCTGACTCTTCTTCCAGATGTGGCACCGAAGCAAACACAACTGCGGCTGCGACCAGGCAGATACCTCCGGCAACCAGAAAAGGTGCCCAAACCCCAAACTTTAGAAGCCACAGTCCGACCGGACCGATCATCAGCGCTAACGAAAAAGAAAAAGCATAGAGGCCCAGTACCTTGCCTCTATTCCGATCAGTGCAAATACGGTTAACAATGGTCTCGGCGGAGGTGAAAATTGAAGCAAAAGCAACGCCAAGGATGAAGCGCACCATAAGCCATGCCGGCAAATATACCCCCAGACCGAGGCTTCCCATGCAAGCGCCTGCCAGTAGCATCCCAAGCGTCAGGGTACGCCTCAGGCCCAACAGCTCGATTGTCCGGCCTACAAGCGGTGCGCCCAAGGCAATGCCTGCAAACATAACCGTGGCAGTGAACCCGATCATGGGAGTTGCAATCCGCATGCCTTCAAGCACGACAGTCGATACCGGCAGGACGATTCCGAATCCAAATCCGGCAGTAAAGATAGCTAAAAAGCAGGCATACATGGGTTTAATTTTCAACGACATAGAATCCCTCGTTATCTGCAAACCGATAACTGAACTGATAAGAACTTTGCTTTTGAGCGAGAAGTATAGAAAAGGTACTCTTGTGTGTCAATAATAATAACTTGTATTGGCACAACAGATGGGAGTGCACGTTAGAAACAAAAAACTTTAAAATCCTTGCAAGAATCAGAGGGCACCCCCGGAGGGAATTTATTGTAAGATAGATTTGGAAGTGTTAAATTTTCCAGCCTTTCAATGGTTGGGAACCATGGTAGGATGTTGGGTTTTTCGGGGGTAAATCGAGACACATGATAGTGGGCGGTTGTTTACTACGGTAAGGCAATTTCCAGGGCAATGTGGGCAGATTCCTTGCCGAGCAGTTTTACCATGGGAGGGCCACCCGGATCATTGGCGTGCAAGATCTGACTTATTTTTTCCCTGCGTGCCTGCACCAGCTTCATATAGTCCGAGTTCGGATCGAGTGAAGTGGCAGCTTTCCAGAGCTTAATCCATGACTTCAAGTAATCCGCAGTACAATTGTACAGCATATCAATGGCCTTGTGATTTGATTTGTCGATGGTGCCGGTGAGGACGTATGGCGAAAACATGGCCCGCGCCCAGTGGTAGACGTTGTTTTTCAACCCTGGCATGTTGCAGTAGGTCAGGTAGTGCTCTTCCAGGGGAGTGTATAAATAGTTTTGCAAATAGTCAGGATTGCGTAGTGGATCGTCCGTGGGAAGAAGATCACAATAAAAGAAGATATGCTCTTCCGACTCATCCCAGTCAATTCCGTAATACGGAATATCATATTCAGGTCCTGGAGCCACGGTAATAATACTTGCCGTCATGAGGCCATGGAAATTCATGCAGGCGACCCCGATCTTCTCCAGTTTATTGGCCTGATAATAGCGCACAGAACTACGATGACCTTCTACTTTAAAAGCATTAAGCCGGCTGATATCCGTCCCTCTCCAGGATTTATGTTGAACAGGATTAAGTTCGCTCAGCAGATCCAAGAGCTGAACAAGTATAGGTGAATCGCCATCGTTCGAATCAGCTTTTATTTGCTTCTGCCTACCAGTGTGTATTGCCCTTTTCCTTTGAGGAGCGCTGACATTGCTCACCGTAATCGCCCCCTTGGGACATGCCCGAACACAGCTACCACACTCAATGCATTTTTCAGCATCGCGCATCACGCTGACCCGTTCAACCATTTCAAGGATTTCCATTGAACAAGCATCCACGCATAAGCCGCAGCCCACACACAACTCGTTTTGAACAAGAAATGTCGTTTTTACTGGTTCAGTATTCATTAGTTACTCCCGCATACGGATATTTAGTAGTTAATTATTTGAAACAGCCGTAATGATAAGATAGCACGAAGAGATATATTTTTTGGATTGATAAGAAATCCTTTTATGATGGGTTAAGTATAGGGAACAATCTCTTGAGCGTCAATACAAATGATCGCACGTTTTCACGTAGCACTGAGAACCCAAGACTGTTATTTATGTGAGAAGTGAAGCTTTCTTGCCATGATGAGAGGTAGTTTTCAGGCCGGCATTTATCGTAAGATAGATCTGCTCATATTAAATTTTTCGGTCTTTCAATAATCGAGCAGTAGTATGTTACAGTGAA
Organism: uncultured bacterium; assembly: GCA_938024025.1. Classification (GTDB taxonomy): domain Bacteria; phylum Desulfobacterota; class WTBG01; order WTBG01; family WTBG01; genus CALJBY01. The sequence goes on along the minus strand of CALJBY010000041.1, from coordinate 313 downwards.
AACCTAAGAATTGAGAAGTGGTTTGGATACAAGCTATCGTGGGTGCGCCGGGAAGACCGCCTTATATCAGCGGCAGCAAAAAGCAGAGCGACGAGAAACGAGTAGTCCCGTTTTTGTTGTCCACTGAATGTGATTGTTCTATAGCGGTTATTCATGATTTCTTTGCAACAATAGCAATTTCTGTTGATTCAGAGATGAAGGCTTTACCTGCAACATTTGAGTATAGTTCTTCTACCTTAAAACCATTTTCTGCAAATTCATTTCTAAGAGAGTCTTTGCTGTAATACTGTAGCCAGTTGTATACTACACGCTT
>CALJBY010000040.1 GCA_938024025.1 uncultured bacterium | reverse complement strand
TTCCACTAATAATAATTCAGGGTGCAAGATAATAGAGTTAAAAGATTTGAGGACACAGAGGGAAATGGAACACAAATTCTTTTTAGCTTCTTGGAAGTTACTATTTTCTCTGTGACCTCTGTGGTTTGGTTTTCACAATACTATTTGTAAAGCAAGGATTAGGAGGATAAAAAACCATGAAGGATATAACTATAGAATCCGGGATGCAGGCGTTAACTCCTTTTTCACCACAGAAAAAGGGAGGGGTGGAAGGTGCTCAGGGTTCTTTTCGTAAGATGTTGCAAACGTCGATTGCAGAAGTTAATCAGCTGCAAAATGCGGCAGACAATTCAATTGAGCAGTTGGTTGCAGGCAGGTCAAGAAATTTGCATGAGACTATGATTGCCATGGAAAAAGCAGATATCTCATTCCGTTTGATGATGGAAGTGAGGAACAAGATTATTGAAGCCTACAATGAAGTAATGCGCATGCAGGTTTAAAGCCGCAGTTAATTAGTCATTGCGAGGAGCGAAGCGACGAAGCAATTTTCAAAAGAGCTCGGGACAAGCGCCGCAATCTTATAAAAAATGGACACGCAAAGACTAAAATTCAGGTATGTTACTCTATGAAACACAGCACTAGTTATGATTCAGTATTCACCCGGAGGTGAGAGATAAAAATGTTTGAATTCCTAAGGCAGTTTGTTGGTCAGATACAGGCTAATTTTCAGGCACTTCCCTTCGCGAAAAAACTGGCCGTCGGAGGTATCGCAGTCGGTACAATCCTCGGCATTATTCTGCTCATTGTCTGGACCAACAGGATTGAATATCAGCCCCTGTACTATAATCTGAGTCAGGAAGATGCCGGCATGGTAGTGGAGGAGTTAAAAGAGCAAAAAATTCCCTATCGGTTATCCGCATCGGGAAAGACCGTTATGGTACCTGCCGGGCGGGTTTATGATCTTCGATTGGATCTTGCGAGTCGTGGGGTTCCCTCCGGAGGTGGCGTGGGATTTGAGATTTTTGATAGAACAGATTTGGGAACAACTGAATTTGTGCAAAAATTGAATTATCAGCGGGCACTTCAGGGAGAATTGTCTCGAACCATCAACCAGTTTGCCGAGGTGGAGCAATCGCGGGTGCATATTACCCTTCCAGAAAAAACACTTTTTCTGGAGGATGAACAAAAACCAACAGCATCGGTCGTGCTGAAGCTCCGGCGCAAGGGTGGGCTCAAGGAGAGGCAGGTACAGGGAATCGTTCACCTTGTTTCAGGGAGTGTAGAAGGCTTACTAACGGAAAATATTACCATAGTTGATGTGGATGGCAATGTCCTGTCGGCAGCAACATCCGATGAGGCTAATCTTGCAGGTTTGACGGGCAGCCAGCAGGAATTCCAAAATGAACTTGAGGCGGGACTGGAAAAAAGAGTTCAAACCATGCTCGAAAGAGTAGTCGGTAAAGGTAGCGCTATTGTCCGGGTAACGGCAAATCTCGATTTTATGCAGGAGGAAAAGACAGAAGAAATCTATGACCCAGACAGTGCTGTCATTCGGAGCGAACAGCGCTCAGATGAACGCGCTAAAGGAAATGCTCCCGTTGCGCAGGGCATTCCGGGCGTAGAATCAAATCTCCCGGAAACGGCGGGCGGCGCTGCACAGGGTGTAAATATCTCTGATGTAAAAAAGACCAACGAGACAATGAATTATGAGATCAATAAAGTAGTGAAGCGGATTATTCAACCTACAGGAACCATTAAAAACCTGTCGGTGGCTGTATTGCTTGACGGGAACTACGAACTCACCACGGGGGAGAACGGTAAAGAAGAGTACAGCTATGTCCCCAGGACCGATGAGGAGATAAATACATATAAGACTATTGTTATGAGGGCAGTTGGCTACAATGCTGAGCGGGGAGACCAGATAGAGGTAAGCTCGGTACCCTTTGATAGCGTGCGGTTAACTGAGGAAGAAAAGAATGTGATGATGCGTGATACCCTCTGGAAAAAGATTTGGAATGGTGTACCCTACCTTGTCTTCCTCCTTGTTGTTGCCCTCCTGGTGGTCCTGGTGTTCAGACCCCTGGTGAAATGGATAACGCGTCCCGGTGGAGAAGCAGCCCTGTCAGGGGGAACTCCCTCGGGCAGAATTCTGGGAGAACTTAAAGCTGAGGGGCCGCAGGGCATGTTGGGAGCAGGAACTACCGTGAGAGAACAAGCAGCACGGATTGCCAGTTCGGATACTAAACATTTTGCTGAATTACTTAGCCGTTGGATTAATGAGGAGTAGTGTATGGAACAGGAAGGTGAATTGACTCGTCTTGAGAAAGCAGCCATTGTAATATCTTCGATCCCTCAAGAAATAGCGTCCCAGGTGCTTCGCCATATGGATACTACAGAAATTGAGAAGGTAACTACCTGTATGACCAGGATGAGCATGATACCGGGCGAAGTGGTTGACAAAACAGTCAATGACTTTCTCCAGTTGGCAACACAGGAAGCAGGAGCCCTCTCTCTGGGAAAAGGCTATGTTGAATCCCTCGTGACGAAAAGCCTGGGCGAGGATAAAGCAAAGGCACTCGTAAACAAGGTGTCCAGAGGCAGTGAAACAAAGTCTCTTGAACTTCTGGAAACGCTTGATCCTGAGACATTAACCGACTTAACGAGAAATGAACATCCTCAAACAATTGCGCTTATTCTCACACACTTAAGTCCGGAAAAAGCAGGTGGTGTCCTGGCAAGTTTGTCCGAAGATTTAAGAGCGGACGTGATTTTAAGAATCTCCAATCTCGATCGTGTTTCGCCTGATGTGATCAGTGAAGTAGCTCAAACGCTGGAGAGTGAGGCTAGATTAAGAGGGGGCGCAGGCGATCAATTAGGTGGGATTAAAACCGTGGCGGATATTCTTAACCAGCTGGACCATGCAACGGAATCTGCTCTTATTGGCAAGATTGAAGAATCCGACCCCAAAATGGCTGATCAGATCAGGCAGCTTATGTTTATTTTTGAGGACCTGGCCTTGATTGATGACCGGGGGATGCAGGAGATACTGAAAGAGGTCTCCAGTGAGGATTTGGCGAGGGCCCTGAAGACTGCCAGCGAAGCAGTAAAGGATAAAATATTTGCTAATATGTCGGAAAGAGCAGTAACTATGCTCAATGAAGATCTTGAAGATATGGGTCCTATCAGACTTACCGAAGTTGAAAGTGCGCAGCAGGCGATTACGCAGGTTGCACTCAGATTGGAAGAAGAGGGTAAGATAACCATGGGAAGCCGGGGAGGTGAGGAAGTTTTTGTTTAACAACGTAATTAAGGGCGTATCGGGGGAAAATGCCGCCGTCAAATCATATGCCATGAAAGATATGGATCGTGATCCTGGTGTGCGCAAGGATAGAGAGCGTTCTTTTGCTGCTTCTTCTGGCGGACCGGCAAGTCCTAAAACGGAAGTCGAACAGCTTCTGGAAGAGATTGAAGACCGGGAGAAGTATATCAAACAGATGACCGATAAAACCAACAGCCTGGAAAAAGAAGCGTATGAGAAGGGCTTTGCGCAGGGTGAGCAGGCGGGCAGGGAATTGGGTGCTCAGCGGTTTGATTCGATTATCAAAAGTTTTTCGGGGGCTTTGGAGGAACTGCGACAATTACAGGAAGAATGGTATCAGGAGAGTGAGCCGCAGTTGGTGGAGTTGGTCCTCGCCATCTCCCGCACGATAATCCAAAAGGAGATCGAGACCGACAAAAGTATACTACTTAGCGTGATACGGTCCGCTCTTCTCGCTGTTGGTGATCGGGAACGGATTACCATGAAACTACATCCTTCTGATTTAGAATTTGCCAGGCAGCATAAAAAAGAGATGATAGAGGAAATAGAGGGTGTGGAAAAGCTCATCTTCGAAGGGGACGAAGGAGTTTCCCGTGGTGGTGCTGTGATTGAAAGCAGCCGGGGCATTGTTGATTGCGGGATTGAAGAACATGTGAAGGAAGTGGAAAAGGCTTTGAGAGAAAAGGCCCGTGAAGGGGCTCATTTTGAAAGCGAGCAAGGAAAAGATGAAACAGGGGATAGCCCGTAAGCCTGATTGGCATATATACCAGGAAACGTTGGAAGCAGTACCCGCCATGAGCTTGTACGGAAAAGT
>CALJBY010000039.1 GCA_938024025.1 uncultured bacterium | reverse complement strand
CATCTTTCCTGCTATCAGTTGACCGTGGCTGAGGGAACGGAACTGGGGGAACGGAACAAAAGAGGAGTGATCACCCTGCCGGATGAGGCAGAAGAAACGGCTTTATTCTTAGACACTGCACACTGCCTCGAGGAGCACGGATACCTGCACTATGAAATTTCAAACTTTGCATCCGGAGAAACAACCCGTTCACGGCACAATCAAAAGTACTGGCAGCATATTCCCTACCTGGGCCTCGGTCCCTCAGCCCATTCATTTCAGCAGGGGAAAAGGTGGTGGAACCACCGGTCGATTGAAAAATATTGCGCTGCCCTCTCAGCGGGGAAGGCACCTGTCAGTGGAAAAGAAGACCTGACCCGGGAGCAGCTTGACCTTGAATCACTCTACCTGGGGCTGAGAACAAGTGCTGGAGTTGACCTCACCCGCCTTAACGACAGGAACTCCTGTGAGGCGGTCCTTCCAGGGTTGCTCAAGGAAGACTATGTAAAAATTGTCGGGCAACAGATGATCCCCACCAGAAAAGGCTTCCTCGTTGCAGATCGTCTGGCGGGTGTTTTCACGGGAAGGTGATATGAGGGTCTGTCCACGCTCACTCGTGCATCTTACTACGAACCCTCCCCATGGACCAATAAGCACTTTTTCAAAGGCAGGACTTTTCGGTTAGGTCATCCTTCTTCGGGTTTCTTTATCCCCTGGAACATTTCGCTTCCAGCACCAGGATAGACCCTCCGCTCCTCGAGCGGTGTTGATCGTTCAACTGATGGCCACTTATCCGGTTGGGGTTCCGGACCTTCCTGCGTAATAGCAGATGGTTGCAGATCAGCCATCCGGGGATTTTTTCGGACATCGATACTCTCTACATTCCAGCTAAACTCAATAGGAATCCCATTGGGATCATGAGAATAAATCGAATGTATGAATCCGTGATCAATGACATCCGAGACATGAAAGCCGGCTGTTGAAAGCTTGTCTTTGAGCTCCCAGAGATTATCCTCAGTGGTGACACCAAAGGATATGTGATCAAAAGCAAAGGGACCTTTGACGGGTTTGCCATGCTCCTTTTCAGCAACGGGCTCAACATCAGTCCATTCGAAAAAGGCCAGGAGATCATTGTCGGAAATATGAAAAAAATAGTGTCTGTACCCCGGTTTCCCAAGGCCCGCCACCATTCGCATGCCGAGCAAGTCCCGCCAAAAGAGAATGGTCTTATCCATATCTCCCGTAGCCATAGCCAGATGATTGATCCCATTAAAGGTAATCATGGCACTCCTCCCTTTCCACAGTTATGGTGTTTTCAAGTAAAATCAATGATTCCTTACAATAAACGTTCAGCGGTAAAGAATACACACCTGCTCTGTGAACCCTCTGGGCAACAATTACGTTATGCTCCGTTTCTCCATCAGGCACGACCAGGCACGGGGCCGTGTGCCTGGAGGCAATTCCAGGGCCTCAAGCTCCTCGGCGCTCAATTCGTCAAGGTAGGTCGCCTTCAAATAAAGAATCTCAAAATAGTCCTCCACCGCACGGGTGATCTCTAAGGCTGAACGCCTTGGAGGACCGAGCTCCGGGCCATCACAGCTGCCACATATGCTCAGCCACAACCCTTTTTCTGCAAGGCTTGCCGCAACCTTCCGGGCAAACAGGTCCCGGCTGTCACCATCATGAAAGGTATGAAAACAACCCATGTCAAAGACGAACCCGAAGTCCGTTCTCAGGAGTGGGGCTGTCAGGAAATCCTTGTGCACAAATGCGCACTTATCAGCCCCGGCCCTTTCCCGGGAAAGCTTGATCGCAGTTTCAGAAAGGTCAACTCCGATGACCTCAAACCCCTGCTCTGCCAGCCAGATAGCATTTGCCCCGGTCCCACAGCCCACATCAAGCGCGGGACAGGGAGGTACCGGCAGGTCGGTTACCGTTTGGATCAAATGGCTCTCCGGCCGCCCGGTATCCCATGGCATAAATTCGTCACGGTAAAGCTGCTCCCAGTCTGTCTTGTAGTCATTCATCCTATTTCCTTTTGTAGATCCTATGCTTCTCGACTATCGTTGCTACCACCCCATGGGCATGCAAGCTGGCAGGCTAGCAAAAACTCATGGTTCAGTTGGTTTTATTTGTTGCATTTGTTAAATTAGTTGCATTGGTTGAAGTTGTCTAGTCGGTTTTGTTGACCGTTATAGCTTCCTTGAAATTTACATGCAAGCTCATAGATAAGCTGTACAGCATTTCTCGCGTCTTTCCAACACTCAAGTTCCTCAAATCTTTTTACCGGTGCAATTATGTTTTACAACCAGGCTAACGAATCTAACCAATAGAACTAATGCAACTCATTCAACTCCGTATTAATCTGGCTTCTGTCCCCTAGCTATAGCACAGAACGGTGAAGGGGTAAAGCCAGGACCTTACCCTCTGATGGGGGGAACGGGGGTGGGAGAGTATGTGGTTGACTCTGCAGGTAATGTATGTTTTTATTATGCATATCCCTAGTAGGGGAACTCATCGTTCTCCTGCACAAAGCGCTGCATGGTGGAGTGAGGATAGAAGAAAAATAAAGCGAAGACCGGGGTATTTTTCATGCTGGACATAGAAGAGAAAAAAAAGAGCCGTTTTAAATTTCTTAACCATCTATATAAATTATCAGATGGCAATGAGCATACCTCTTTCAACATGTTTGCGATAGGTGAAACATTTGGATTCGACAGGGAACTAACGGTAAACATAATAAACTACCTGGAAAATACGGGACTCATTAAATGGCGCGGTTCCGGTGACATCAGCATTTCACGTGCCGGTTTCATTGAGATTGAAGCGGCATTAGCGCAACCTGCCAAACCCACAAAACATTTTGCCCCCTTAGATACCATCATCCCTGCGGGCGCTGGGAAGGATGCACAGAGGCGAGAAGACAGGCCGGGAACACAAGAGGTGCTGGTCAGTAACGCTGCGTGTGAACGAGTCCAGGCACTCATCCTGCTGCTCAAGGAATCCATCGATACACTTAATCTGGAACCAGAAAAAAGGCGTGATCTTACTGCTGATATTCACACTATTGAGGCCCAGATGACCTCCTCACAACCGAAGACCACCGTACTTGCTCCCTGTCTCGATTCCATTCAGGAGATCCTCAAAGGAAAGGCTGGCAGTACCTGTGCATCAAAACTGTTGATGAAGCTTGAACCCGTATATGTGCAGATCACACACCAGAGATAGTGAACATAAGGCAATCAAGCAATTCCTCACTCAACAGGGTGATTAGATGAAACAGCGGCATCTCAGAATCATTTTTTTAGTAGTCATCTCACTGTTCGTGTTATCCGGTCTCATGAGGGTCCTCTATCAATTCCTCCAAACCCTCTTCTAGCAGTCGGGTGCGAACAATTCCTTCCCCTCCCTCACTCTCTATCTCTATTTTTGAGCCTTCTTACTCAAGGGAAGCAGTAGGAGCAACCACCACAACTTCTGCCGTTTCTCATCAAGGAATCGGGAGCTCCCAATCGTCATCCCCTCATGACCCTTTGCCGGTTGGGCCCGGTAAGTACCGAGAAGCCAATCCCACCAGGGCAGCGCAAAGCCGTAGTTACTATCCGTTTCCTTCAGAATAACAGAATGGTGAACACGGTGCATATCGGGTGTAACAATAAAGAGCCGAAGGAAACGGTCCAGGGACAGGGGAATAAAAATATTACTGTGGTTAAACATCGAGGTACCGTTTAAGACGATCTCAAAAATGAGCACCGCTAGTCCTGGCGGGCCAAGCAAACCGATAGCTACAAGCTTGATACCCATTGAGAGAGCAATCTCAACCGGGTGAAACCGCATGCCCGAGGTGACATCCAAATCAAGGTCCACATGGTGCATGATGTGAAAACGCCAGAGAGTGGGAACCGCGTGGAAGAGCACGTGCTGGAGATAGACAACAAAATCGAGCACGAGCACCGCTCCTGCCACGTGAAGCAGGTAAGGCAGCTCTACCTGGTTCAACAACCCCCATCCCCGTTCACGGGCCAGGAGGGCCATAGTCACGGGTACCAGGGGGAAGAGGAGTCGCACCAGGAGTGTGTTCATCAGCATGATGATGAGGTTGTTAAACCATCGCCCTTTTTTAGCGGTCACCAGTGCACGACGTGGTTTCCCCAGTTCTCCCAGTGAAAGGAGCAGAAAAATACCGAAAAAGAAGCTGACCCTTATGGTTATCTCGTGGTCCACGGCAGTACTATCCCATTGGTTAGTTTTCCTTTTTCTCCCTTGACAATGTAGCACACTTTTACTATAAATGCAGCGAATTGAGAATGTTAACTCTTACATTACGTTATGAGTCCGCGAATGGTTGAGAACTATTATTCTATGCAGACACTGAACCAGACTAGCAACATCCCTCGGAAAACGTTTTTGTAAAAGACCGGGCTGTCACACAGTATGGATAAAATATACGTGGCCGCCCTTTTTTTTAGTCCAAAAGGTGGCAGGCGAAGGGAATACTCTCCCCATAGACCGGGACGCCTGCTGGACTATTCAGAACCTGGAAAGCTAGAAAACAGGGAGGGAAGACAAGACATGCAGACTATTGCTTACACCGACCGCATCATCGAAGCATTGACACCACTCAATCCAACACCTATGACCACCTACCGGGGAGATGACATTACCCAATTTGAAAAGATTGAAACTGAAATGATGACCCACACCATGCGCTGTTTTAAGGCGGACAAGTTAGACAAAATCGTCACCATTAAAGCAGATATTATGGGGGGAAAGCTTATTGTATGGGCCACTACCATCGTCCCTGAGGATGAATACCCGCTTCCCATCTTTACCTCGGAAGTTGTTCAGGCAGTCAATCATCTCAGTTTTAGGGTCGATCTCATTCCACTGGCAGATTGCGGCCGCGATATGGAGTATCTGGAAAAATACATGGCCCCAATGGAAGAAATCTGGGAGAAATATAAGGACATTGAGGGAATGAGACCTGAGAAATACCTCTGGCACCGGGTAATGCTCTCACCCTTTTATACCTTTGGAAAGATCAAATATGACGTAGAAAATATCGAGGAAACATCCCTGGATATTACCACTGACTATCTAAACCTTTATACTAAACTATGGTCCGAAACAGAAAAGGCCGACCCCTCCTACATGGAACTCCTAAATGGTAGAAAAAAAGATATGCTGGAAATTATGCTGGAAAATGATCCCGGGGAAGGACCGCTCAAGAAGGCCTTAGGAAAAGAGAAGGCAGAAAAGCTGCTTGCGCTTCTCTTTTAGGTTATATCCAGGCAAACATATTTCAAACTTCTGTAGGAGCGCATTCATGCCCGATGCATTCGCGGCTCAAAGCCGCTCCTACCGCAAATATATCTGAAAAAGAAATTCTCAGATTTAGTTGCGTAAAAACCTAAATTCAGGCATAGCACGTAACTGCAATGGAGGATCATATGTCCCAAGAATTTGTCGATGTCCGTATCTTAGATAATTTTTATCAGACGTCCAGTTTTTTCCCCATGCCGGTGCTTCTGGTCAGCACATTAAATGAATCCGGCACCACCAACCTGGGACCCTATTCCCTGTGCTTTCCCTATCTCGTCGTCCCCGGAGGGGAAAGTCATGCCATGGTGCTGATAGCCCGAAGCGACAGCAATACCGCCCAGAATATTGTCAGGACCAAAGTCTGCTCCCTCAACTTCATCCCTGACAAGAAGAAGTACATGAAAAACTGCGTCCTGCTTGGTTATCCCGGCGAAACAACCGAAGAGAAGATGAAAAACAGTATCTTTACCCTGCGGCCCTCAACGCGGAGCGGTCCACCGCCGGAAGGGCTTTCTAAATTTCCTGATATAGTGAATGAAGCCTTTCAAATATTTGAATGCACCTGGGACGAGCGGCATCCTCTCCAGCCCATTCCATCCTCACAGTCTTCACACCTGGTACTGTCAATTGACAAAATCATAATGAAGAATAAGTGGAAGGATTCCCTTTTGAAGGGGAAAGGATTTCCCCGCGTTCCCATTGATTACGGCTACCGGGACAACATCCAGTTCTGGTTCACCAAACACTCCAAGCCCTATTCTCTTCCGGTGCCCAGCACTAAGGAGGCCCCCGTTGAAGTAGTCCAGTACGCCTGTGACCGTTTTGATCCTGACATCAAGTGGGAGAAAGCCGCCTGCGCAAAGATAGTGAAGGTACCAAACATATTTTTAAAAAGAGTCATCAAGGGAGTTGTGACAGCAGCAAAAGAAGAAGGCATCACGGTCATTACCCCCGAGTTTATGGATAAGGTGCAGGATAAACGCTCTTCCGAGAAATAATACCCAGGGGACGTCCATGAAATATTCACTTACTGAGGCAAGCTACAGAGAAAAGGGATGGTAAAGATGAAACTGTTAGAGCCTGGTTACATTGGAAAGCTAAAGATCAAAAACCGTATTGTCCTGGCAGCAATGGGTGCCCATGGCTTGCACGAGCCTGATGGAAGCTGGAGCGAGCGGTATCGTGCCTACTATGAAGCACGGGCTGCCGGTGGAGTAGGCCTGATCACCACCGAGGCTACCTTCGTAACCCAGGCCCTGGAGCCCTTTTCAAAGGATTTGTTTAACGTGGCCTCTGACAAGCATATCGCTTCCATGCGTCTGCTTGCGGAAACGCTCCATTCCCATGGTTGTAAGCTCTCCATTCAGCTGACCGCCGGGTTCGGTCGCGTCGTCCCCCCTCCCGTA
>CALJBY010000038.1 GCA_938024025.1 uncultured bacterium | reverse complement strand
CCCTTATAACCAAAGCCCAGCTTAAATACCAGTTTCCGAACCACAAAACAAAAAAACAGAGAAAATCATAATACGAGCACATAGGATATAATTACTACATAAGGACTGTTGCAATGATACATGAACTTGATCGTATTCTGGAAGAAGTGAGGAAAGATAAGGATCTTGACAAACAAATCTTAATTGAAACCCTCGAGGCAGCACTTTTAAAAGCTGCCAAGAACAGGTATGGACACAACGCTGATATTGAAGCACATTTCAATCCAGACATAGGAGAAGTAGAACTCTTTCAGTTTAGAAATGTTGTCACCGAAGTCAAAAATCCCCGGAGCGAAATTTCTCTAGAAGAATCTAAAAACCTGGACCCAGAAGCACAAGTGGGAGACAGCCTCGGAGTAAAACTCAACACTGCTGATTTTGGAAGGATAGCCGCTCAAACGGCAAAACAGGTTATCATACAGAATATTAGAGAAGCAGAAAGAGAAAACACCTACCAAAACTACAAAGACCGTAAGGGTGAACTGGTAAACGGGATCGTTCAGCGATTCGATAGAGGAGATATCATCGTCAATATGGGAAAGACGGAAGCCATATTGCCGGCAAAAGAACAGGTTCCCAAAGAACACTATCGCCAGAGAGACAGAGTAAAGGCATACATACTTGACATTAAGAAGACAACTAAAGATCCCCAGATCGTACTCTCCAGAACCCATTCGGCCTTTATTGCAGAATTATTCAAAACAGAAGTTCCTGAAATAAGCGAAGGTATCGTCACCATTAAAAATATTTCCCGGGAACCGGGTATTCGCACTAAAATTGCCGTTGAATCATCCAATCCTGACGTTGATCCCGTAGGCGCATGTGTCGGGTCTAAGGGTTCACGGGTACAAAATATTATCCAGGAACTGCGGGGAGAAAAGATCGATATCATTCCCTGGTCTGAAGATCCGGCTAAATTTGTCTGTAGCGCCCTTGCTCCGGCGGAAATCGTTGAAGTCATTTTATATAATGAACTGAGATCGATGGAAATCATTGTTCCCGATAATCAAACTTCACTGGCTATTGGAAAAAAGGGACAAAATGTTCGATTAGCAGTTAAATTAACGGGATGGAAAATCGACATCAAGAGCAAGTCGGAATCAGAAGGTGAATCCAAAGATGCCCTTGAAGAACTAACCCAAATTCCAGGCATTGGTGAAACAAGTGCCCAGGTCCTCTTAAATGAAGGTTATGCATCACCTTCGGATATTATTAAAGCTTCAGCAGAAGACCTCTTGAAGCTGCCTGGATTTGGTGCAAAGAAAATAGAAACGATCAAACAGGCCGCTCTAGATTTTGTACAGCAACAAACTGATGCGGCTGAAAAAGCTACTGATCCCCCTCCCCAAGAGGAATAATCCATCATCATGATACGTGAACCATACACATTCAGTAACGCATAAACTGTTTTGAATTAACCTTTTTTAACTTACACTATGAACCGTCTGTAGGTACTATGAGAATTCACCAGCTTGCCAAAGAACTCGATGTAAAAGCCAAAGATATTTTCCCGCACTTAAAGAAGCTGGGCATCGAATTCAAGAATCACATGAGCGCCATCTCTGATGATGATGTAACACGAGTAAAGAACGCAATAAGTCCTCCAACGGCTGAAAATGTCGTAGAGCAAAGAATTCAGCCAACGATTATCAGGAGAAGGAGAAAAGCGGAAGAAGAACCTCCCCCTGAGGTTGAAGAAGCCCCCCAAGAAGAAGTAGCTGAAGTACTCCCTGAAAGCGCTCAACCGGAAGAAGAGAAGGAAGAGGGAAAAGAAAAAGAAGCAAAGGGAGAGGAAGCACCCTCCCAAGAAACCAGTCCCCCACAGGAAAAAGCTAAGGCCGCACCACCAAAGGCCCCTCAAATTAAAATCATCGGGAAAAAAGTTGTACTGCCTGAGCTTGAAGACGATAAAGAGGAAGACGGGAGTGATAAAAAGAAGGGGAAACTCAAGAAAAGACGGCCCAAAAAGGAACGCTTCTTTCCCGGAGTAGACATAACTAAAAAGTCCGTCCCGATTTCTTCGAAAGATTTCAAGGAGGAAGAAACCACTGCCCCTGAACCTGCCTCAAAAGTCTACCGGCCAATCTCACCGCGCAAGAGAAAACAGCTTTCTCTCGCCAAAGGTAAAAAGACCCAAATTACCACACCGAAAGCTATTAAGCGGAAAATCAAACTAGTGGACGGCATAACGGTTGGCAATTTAGCGAAACGGATGAGTGTCAAAGCAGGTGAAGTAATAAAAAAGCTCATGCAGCTTGGTGTTATGGCAACAGTGAATGAGATAATCGACATTGATGCGGCTTCCCTCGCTGCCCATGAGTTCGACTATGAGATAGAACTCACCACCAGGGAGGAAGAGCAAATTCTGGTTGAAACAAAAGATACCCCCGGGGAACTTCAGCCCCGCGCTCCTATTGTAACGGTAATGGGACATATTGACCACGGCAAAACCTCACTACTTGATGCAATTCGGCAAACCAATGTCACCGAGAAGGAGGCTGGCGGCATCACCCAGCACATTGGAGCCTATCACGTTGAACTCGACAAGGGAACCATCGTTTTTATCGACACCCCGGGTCATGAGGCATTTACGACCATGCGTGCACGGGGAGCAAAAGTTACCGACATTGTGGTGCTCGTTGTTGCAGCAGATGATGGGGTAATGCCACAAACGATCGAGGCAATAGATCATTCAAAGGCCGCACAGGTTCCCCTTATTGTGGCCATCAATAAGATTGATAAACCCAATGCTGACCCGGAAAGGGTTAAGCAGGCGCTCACCCAATACGATCTACTTTCTGAAGACTGGGGAGGAGAAACTCTCTACGCAGAAATATCAGCCAAACAGCGTACCGGCATAGAACATCTTTTAGAAGCGGTTATCCTCCAGGCAGAAATGCTCGAGTTACGAGCCAATCCCCATAAGCCTGCTAAGGGGACAATCATCGAAGCAAAACTGGACAAGAACCGGGGACCGGTAGCTACCATATTGATTCAGGAAGGAACACTCAAGGTAGGAGATACCTTTATTTCAGGAGTGCACTTCGGGAAAGCACGTGTCCTTATCAATGATTTGGGTGAGGAAATCTCCCAATCGGGACCCTCTACCCCCGTTCAGGTCCTCGGCCTCACGGGAGTGCCCGATGCAGGAGATAATTTCCTGGTTGTTGATGAAGAAAAGAAGGCACGCCAGGCAGGAATGTACTTGCAGCAAAAACAGCGAGAGAAAGGACTCACGCAAACAAAGAAGGTAACCCTGGAAGGCTTACATGAGCAAATCATGGGAGGTGAAATTCAAGAACTCAATGTCATCATCAAAGTCGATGTCCACGGCACACTCGATGCTTTAACCAAGTCCTTAGAAGAATTAGGAAATGAAAATGTTAAAATAAATATTATCCATGCGAGCGTTGGTGCGATTAACCAGTCTGATGTAATGCTTGCTTCGGCATCGCAAGCCATCATTATCGGCTTTGGAGTACATCCTGATCCTAACGCAAAACAGGTTGCTGAACAGGAAAAAGTAGATGTCCGGTCCTACAACA
>CALJBY010000037.1 GCA_938024025.1 uncultured bacterium | reverse complement strand
GGCACCGGCATAGTGGTTAATATAGGGGAGGAGGAAACGCCAGATACTTGGATTGGGCGATGATGTGTCGATATGGCATCGCCATAGCACATTGCCATAAATAACACCGTTCATAACCATAGCAGCAGGCTGTGGATCGTGTATAACTACCATATCAGAAGTAATAAAAGTATTTTTGGCGTTAACGTGAATGGTGTCAAGATAGGCGCCGAAAATTTCATCGAGGGTAATAGGGCAGTTTACGCCCTGGAGCATGTTGTGAAATTTCTTGGTTACCTGAAAGAAATTATCGTTTCCTCGAATGATGTACCAGCAGGCATTTATGCCGAGTCCTCGTGCGAGGGGTATTGCACTGCGCAGCATTTCTGCCACACCCCCGCCAATGAGGGTTGAGTTGATATTTACCCAGCCCTTTTCGAGAAGAGGTTCAGCAAGACGTTTAAGGTCTTCTATCTGTTTTTGTCCAACATAGGGTTCGTACTCATCTGGAGAAATAGTCAGCTCAGGATTGAAATGTCCTATAAACTCTCCCTCATGTGCTCGATTATTCATTGGTTTCCTTTCTTAATGCTCTAGTACTATAATTGACAGAATGCCGTTTTCAGCGTTAGTAAATGTATCGGTAGGAGCTATTTTTTCCTTAACGTTTTTTAGTGTTTTTGCGTGCACTCCTCCAGGTTGTTGGTTGTTTCTTGGTTGACAATGCATTCCCAATGGGCGTATGATGGAATATAAGTAATCAATGCATGGTAAAAGTTTCTTTGAGAAGCTCTTTTTATTTATACTAATCGAGGGAAGTTGATAACCGTTTTTGGACATAGGCAGAGATTACCTGCAGTGCTTATCTAACCCTAAACACCTGAGTAGGGAGGAGGTAGAATATGATGTTTCAACTCAAGGTAAGATTTATGGTATGTCTTGCTTCGTGTATGTACTTACTGTTATCTTCCGTTCCCAATGGATATGCTTCCCGGGAAGTCATTAGTGTTCAGCCCGAAACAGTACAGATAGTTTTAAGTATGGCAGGAATTGAAACAGAGATAGTTTCGCTCGACCGGGCAGACGGTTTTGATAGGGCACTCTACGCAGATAATCTCGGAAGTAATGCAATACTTGTTGGTTTCCCGAGAAAGGGCATTGGGAAAGAAGTACCATTCCTCCTGGCAGTGGAGGGGAAAGAAATAGTTGTCCGGGTATCTGAAGATGGCGGTTTACATGCCGTTGCCGGTGATGGGGCAGTGATGCCCGCAGGGATTATTGATGCTGTAGAGTGTCTGGTAAATACTCTTCTTGGCCTTATTCAGGGTATCCTGGACGCTCCGCTTAATCCGTTTACTATTATTGCGCTTGTGTTAAACGCAGTTTTTAGCATTCTTGGCTGTGTATTTTCCCTTATTATCTAGCAGGTGACTAGCTTCATGAGCATGTTTGGATGGTGTGACTTTACGTGAGACCTTCCAACCAGGCTGCAATGGTTGTCCAGTAGCTCTGGGGATTGTGAAAGTGCATGTTATTATGATCTGCCCCCTCAATGAGGTATAGTTCTTTGGGCATGTTTGCCTGTTCAAAAAGCTTTTCACCCTCTCTTTTGTCAATAATAGTATCCTCTGTACCATGCCTTATGAATACGGGAGAATGTATTTCTGAAATCTTTGTGCTGTTGTCATAGGTGTCCAGAAGCATGAGTGAAACCGGGAAACAATTGTAGGGAAAATGAGAGCGGGCAACAGAGACTATTGAGGTAAAGGCGCTTTCTAAAATCAAACCTTTGAATGAGTGCTGGGTGGCAAGCTCAATGGCTACACCGCTCCCCAGTGATTTACCGAAGAGTACGATGTCCTCCGGTTTCCTGTTTTTTTCTTTTCTGAGCCACTCAAGAGCGGCTTTACCATCACGATAGAGATTCTTTTCAGAAGGCGTCCCCTCACTCTTGCCATAACCATGATAATCAATGAGCAGTGCGGAATATCCCAAGGTGTTAAATCCCCGGAGGAGAAAATCACGGTGCGTTATGTTCCCTGCGTTGCCGTGAAATATGAGCAGGGTAGGCTTATTTTCACTGCCGGGAGTAAACAGACCATGAATGGTATATCCATCATCACAGGTAATAAAGACCTCTTCAAGCTGGGGTACGTAGAGAGGAAACTCGAAGTCCTTATCTAACTTGTGCGGATAGTACATGATTTTACGCTGAAACACCGTCAGCATAACAAGTAATACACAGTAGATAAATGCCAGATAGAGTATGATTTTCATCATGATACAGTATAGCTATTCCTGAGTGAATAGGCAACGTATAAGTTAACGCACATACTACTTGACATTCTCGTTGGTTGTTGGAAAATGAAAGCAGTATTCCTTTGCTAGTCGTAGTATAAGGATACAGAGTATCTATCAACGGTTATCCTGACAGCTTACCGAAGTTTCCAAGAGGGGGAGAGCAGTGATGAAAGAAGGGTATGATTTCATTGTAGTGGGTGCAGGTCCTGCAGGGCTGATGGCTGCCAAGACTGCAGCCGAACATAATCTCAAAGTTGCCCTGGTTGAAAGGAGGAAGGACATTTCCAGGTGGACCAGAGCGGATTGCATGATGTTCTACGGCCTGGAGGGAGGGTTTTTAGGAGAAGATATACAAGTTGAGGTAGGGAAAATTATTTTTCCCCGAAACGGCTTTGCAGTGAGTTATCGAGGGGGGCTCTATCCTCTTTATAACTGGCGGGTGTTGTCGCCTGGGGGACAGCGTATCGATTTTACTTCTGAGAAACCGATTGCTGCGGTATTTGATAAGGGAGTACTTTTAAGAGGATTGCTTGAGGACATTGAAAAATTAGGGGTTACCGTGCTCACAGGAACGCTTGCCCTCAAGGCAGAAAATACACAAAAAGGGGCAAAGGTTCTCATAAAGGATCAAGGTGATAAGTACTGGCTTGAGGCCAGAAAGGTTATTGCTGCGGAGGGTATTAATTCCCGTATTACAGAAAGCATAGGGTTAAATAAGGAGCGGCTACTTATGGGAAGGTTTAAAGTGGTCCAATACATCATGGAAGGTGTTGAAAACCCTTACCCAAACAGCTGGATACAGTTCTACGGTCAATCACTTTCCCCCTTTGCGCCGCTTCATTTTCTCCAGACGGTAAGTGGAGAGCGATTACAGAAATTGGGTGCCATCAGGCCTGAGCCCGGCAATCCCGAGGATGATCTGAAGCAGTTCATTGAACGGGGCCCCTACGCTTCATGGTTTGCCAAGGCATCTATTGTGAATAAAATGGGTGTCACGGTAAAGGCATTTATGCCTCTTGAGAGACCGGTTACCGGTAACCTTCTGGCTATAGGTGATGCAGCTGCTTTTGCCGAGGTAGAAAATCAGGGTGCATTGATGTGCGGGTACCATGCAAGTAATGCACTTATCAAGGAGCTTGAGGGAGAAAATGGCATTGAAGATTATATGAAGTGGTGGAACCGCTCCTTTGAATTTCTCAACCCTGAAATTCAACGTATCTCCCAGGGGTATGCCATTAACCCCTACTATGAGGATGAAGAGATTGACTATCTGTTTAGCCTTCTTGAAGGAGAAGTCTTTGCAGGAAGTATCAACCAGTATAAAATCCCCAAAATGTTGTGGGATGCCATTTTCAGACATTCAGAGCGCATACAAAAGGAGAGGCCGGAACTCAGCAAAAAAATAGGGGAAGTTCACAAAATGACTCTCCAGGATGCATTTACCGTTGAGCAGGAAGAGTAACATTTCCTTTTCCTTCTTATCCGGGGAAGCATCTAACCACAGAGAACCCAGAGTATGCATGTTTATAAAAAACCTCTGTGCACTCTCTCTGCTCTGTAAATCGAAAAGGATTCCCACTGAAAATAATGTCCGGTAAAAGAAAAAAGATATAGATTAACTGCATAGAGGAAGAGCAGTACTGAAACAAATAATAGATTGAGAGAGCAAAAAGTCAGGACGCACCGTATTTGTAAGAATACGGTGCACATAACTCACTAGAGCACATGCAATTGTGGCGCTTGAGTATAAAAGGTAGTTACAAGATGAGAGGACACAGAGGGGGAGGTAATAAAAAATCTTTTAGTTCACTGGTAGTTACTCTTTTTTCTGGCTCCCCTGTTAGATAGAATGTTTCTCTGAAGCACTACTATATCAAGCAGTTCGAAATTATGAAAATGCACATATTTTCTCAAGTACGTATCTAACAGGGTGAATCTGTGGTTCGTTTTTGACAATACTTAGTAGATAGAGGGAGAACGCTATGAACAATGAGGAAATGATATACCTTACTGCTGCACGGGGAGAACGGCCTAAGAAGATACCTATTGTTATTGAAATCCAGATGGCAGTGTGTCCGGGGTTTAAAGAGCTGCAAAAAAAATATGGCTTCGAAGGGATTTGCCGAAACCCTGAACTCAGTGCCCAGTGTACGGTCATGCCCATTGTTGATCTGGGATTTGATGCAGCGATCCACATGTCTGACCTTCTTATTCCCATTGAGGCAATGGGTATCCGTGTGAAACATACGGTTAACGGTCCTCTCATAGAGAACCCGGTAAGAACAGCGGCTGATGTCGAAAAGCTCATCATACCCGATCCCCAGGATGGTATGCGTGTCTGGCTAGAAGCCCTGAGCATGGCCAAGAGGGAACTGACGGGTAAAGTACCCCTGATCGGGTGGGTAGGTGGTCCCCTGAGCACAGCCTCATTTCTTGTTGAAGGGGGGCTACCGACCGGTCCTAATCCCTTCCACCAGATAAAAACCATGATGTACACTGAACCTGAAACGCTCCATGAACTTCTCTCTAAGCTTACCCAGCTGTACACCCGCTTTATACCTGCACAGATTGATGCTGGTGCTGACGTGATAATGATTCTCGACCTAAAAGCCCCGGCAGCCATTTCCTTAAGGGACTATCAGGAGTTCGCTTATCCTTACATACGTGAAATGGTGAGATCGGTGCAGGCGAGAGGTGTTCCCCTGCTTTTCGCTTCTGATGGGACTACCTTCCTTTCTTCACCTATAGCTGATCTGGGGATAGATATCATTGGCGTGGACTGGACAGTAGAATTAGGGGATGCCATAGGGAAGCTTGGCAGGAAGCAGGTTATTCAGGGCAATCTTGAGCCGTACTGTCTCTTTGCCCCTGATCACGTTATCGAAAAGAGGGTGCGAGAGATTGTTGAAGCAGGAAAGGCAGCCCCTGCTCATGTTTTTAGCCTGGGAGGATGGGTGCTCATGAATACACCCTTTGAGAAAGTAAAATATCTGGTTGATCTGGTGCACAGCCTATAAGTGTGCAGGATTCGAGAAATTGGGGATTCAAGAGGTCCGGTGCACTGTTTCGAAACATTTTTGATAAAGCCTACGATATCTTTATAGCGAACAACTTGATAGCATTCTTGTAAAACACCTTTTCCTGGTCATCGTGATCAGGAAAAAGGGTGCGAACGAACTCGATGTAGTTTTTCATGGGAGTAAGTGGCCAGTCTGAGCCATAGAGTAAACGGGAGGAGTTACCCATCCACGTTACTGCTTCCCGCAGTCGGGGTAGCTGATAACTGTTTACAGAGGCATAATCATCAACACCTGCAACAAGACCCGATAGATCGGCATAAACATTCTCGTTTTTGGTGACCACTTCTGCGGCGTCCATGAGCCAGGGGTTTCCTAAGTGTGCGATGAGAAAGTTTACCCCCCGGTAATCAGCGGCAATTTCATCAATACCTAATGGGTGGGCATAGTTGAGTTTTTTGTCGGCAGATTCTGTATCCCCCGTATGGAAGATAACTGGTACATTATACTCTTCAGCTAACCGGTAGAATGCGCTGTAGACCGGTGCATGAGGAGGAAAGGGGAAGTAACCAAGATAAATTTTTAACCCCCGGAGAGTCCCGCTACGGATACTTGTGCGGGTTTTTTCGAGGCAGGGAGAGCCTGCTTTGAAAGGGTTAATGCCTCCTATGTAGGTAATATCCGGCAACCTCAGATGTGTTGCCGTTTCATAGGGAGTAGGTGCTGTGCTATCCATTCCCAGATCAAGACTCCGCAAACCCATGGAGACGCAATGCACAATACCGCATTCCCCCATCTCTTTTTTCAGGCCGTCAGCGCAGAAATCAACCCCGCACTGGTAGCCAATCCGTTTTAGCCACTGGCTGTCGAAATCAGCATGAATGTGGGCATCGATAACCTGCATTATCAATCCATCTGCTTGCGTTCTCTTTCAAGAAGGGACATTCTGTTTTCCATGGTATGAATGATTCCATTGAGCTTGGTCTGGAGTGAAGCCAGGGTCTGTTCATTCTTGATTTCTGTCAATTGGGCATGCCAGAATGCTATTGCTTCGTGCTCTGTTTTGCGGCGGTCACTTTCCACTTTTTTTCTCATCATATCTTCAAAGTGCTTATCCATGGTAACTGTCTCCTTTAATGGTAATGATGCGAGATCTGAGCTAGTAAGCTAAAGAATTCTGACCACTGTCTTCTTGTTTTCATTTGCTGAGAGGGGAAAAACATTATTGACTAGCCCGGCAGTAGTAGTAAGTGAATTATTCAGGAACGTCCCCTGGGTCTTATTAACTACCTAGCCTATTATTCTTATTCGCGCAAGTAAAAAGGGGCCCCTCCTATACCAGGGGATTGTGTTGAAAGGATTGTTGACTCTTGTGGAAGTATATGACAAAATCCTTATCTTCCAGGGAGTAAGCTTCAGGAGTAAGGAAACAGCTCTTGATAAAAAGAGGGCAGTAATGCTGATAATCAGTATTTATCAGGGGAGAACATACTATGACAGCAATTATCTTGATACGGCACGGTGAGACGGATTGGAATAGAGAGCAGGTCTTTCGTGGTAGAATTGATGTTGCATTGAATGAAGTAGGCTTAACTCAGGCAAGGGCTGTTCAGGAGTCTTTAAAGGATACTGAAATAGATGGAATTTATTCCAGTCCTCTGAGCAGAGCTTTCGAAACTGCCACCATAGTAGGAGAAAATAGAAATGTAGAAGTAAGGGGTGAGGAAGGTTTGATAGATATTGATTTTGGTGCATGGCAGGGACTTTCTCACCAAAAAGTCAAAGAGGAGTATAAAGATCTTTATGAAACCTGGCTTGCGCAACCAGACTTAGTGACATTTCCCGATGGGGAAAGCTTAAAGGAGGTGCGCATTCGGTCCATGGAGTCTTTAGAAGAGGTGATCAAGAATAACCCGGGAAAAACGCTGGCTCTTGTTTCCCACCGGGTAGTGCTCAAGGTGCTATTGTGTACCATTCTGGGGCTTGAGCTTTCTCGCTTCTGGTACCTGCGGCAGGATACCTGTGCCATTAACAGGGTTGAATATAAGGACGGTAACTATTTACTTACACTGCTTAATGATACCGGTCACCTTAGAGAGGTGCAGGGTGCATCGGTGGTTGATTTTTAACTCATTGTGTTCAACCACCATTTTTGCCTGAACAACGCTTCTTTTTCAGGCAGTGCTATGCGTAACTGTGGAGGCCGGAGAGGACATAATTGACTCCGAGAAAGGTAAAGAGCACGCCACAAAAGCCTATAATGGATAGTATCGCCGTTTTGCTCCCCCGCCATCCTCTGGTCAATCGGGCATGGAGAAAAGCGGCATAGATGAGCCAGGTAATAAGAGACCAGGTCTCTTTAGGATCCCAACTCCAGTAGCTACCCCACGCATAGTTTGCCCAAACAGCCCCCGTGATAATTCCTATTCCCAGGAGAAGAAAGCCAACTGCATTTCCCTTGTAA
Source organism: uncultured bacterium (assembly GCA_938024025.1). Lineage (GTDB taxonomy): Bacteria > Desulfobacterota > WTBG01 > WTBG01 > WTBG01 > CALJBY01. Next base: position 10,102 of record CALJBY010000037.1, on the reverse strand, counting down.
ACAATTTCATCAAGCAAATCCAGGGCAGGAAGAGTTACTGCATCCTCTTCTGTTGATGGTGGTGCATCCTTTTTCTTAAGCAGGAACGCGATACTTGCACCAAAAGATACGGCGAAAGCGGCATAGCCCAAAAAACAGGTCATGACGTGATAGGTAAGCCAATTGCTCTGGAGGGCAGGAATCAGCGGTTCTATTTCGTCCTGCACACTGGGTGCTAGTGAGGCATAGGCCATTGCAATGGAAACGATTGGAAAGACAAAAGCGCCCATGGTTTCAGTTTTGAATTTTTGCTCCATCAAGATAAGTACGAGAACTATGCACCAGGCCATGGACACCAAAGCTTCATACATGTTAGACAAGGGGATGTGACCGTATCCTAACTGGTAGGATTCGTACCAGCGCAACCCCAATCCGATTGTATGGACCAGTAAGCCGACGATGGTAAATCCTCTAATTATGAGACCGAACTTTTTGCTTCTATAAAAAATGTAGGCAAAATAGAGGGCCATGGTAAAGAGATAAAGAAAGGTAGTGATACCTAAAAAGCTAGAGCTGTTCATTCTGTTACTCCTGTTTGTGCTAGACGCTATGCTTTTGCAATTTGTTTCAATTCCAGACAGATACGATCAAATGTTTTAGTAAAAGATAACATATTTTTACTGCTGGTGCCAGCGAGGGTAAGAAGATATTCATCCTTTTTGGGGTCAACTTTTAACCAGAGCCTTTGATGACTTGCAAAACATATGAGATAGCACCCCAGGCATAAAAAGAAGCATCCAGCCCACACCACCCACACACCGGGATCTTTGGTTAACTGCAGGCCCGTATATTCTCTTCCAGCAAAGTTTAGAAATTTAAATGTGTATGGTCCTTTTTGTCCACCATGGAAATCGGGAAAATTCGCGAAAACCCACTTTTCTTCAACAGGATTGCCATCTTTAATGAGTGTAATTTGCGCGGCTGGATTTCTCATTTCCTGAGAGCGGTTTATTACCTCATTGTTTTGCCCCATGCTGAAATCCGGGACGAACCGCTTAACGGCCAGTTCATATCCTTCGTCCTCCAGGGGCAAACGCTCGCCAACACCGATCCTGTACCTTTTGGCCTGCTGGGTACCTGTTTTAGGAGTTACCTCCAGAAGAACCTGTCCATCGCCGGGGGCAGTACCATAGCTGGACTGGTAGATAAAGACACCTTTGTACTGCAGGGGGTCGTTTACTTCAATAAGTTTCTCCTTGACCTCCTTGCCTCCGTCGATAATGGTAAGTTGGCTCGTGAAGTCCTTTGGTCGCTGGGAGCCTTCGTAAAAGGTCACCTGAAAATCGTCACAGCGAATGGAAAAATCGAGTTTTTTCTCCTGTGTCGAACCACGCAGCCGGATAGTATCATTTGTTCGCCCCTCTACCACTTGCATGTAACCTTGATAGCCAAGGTTTCCCAGAAGACCTCCAATAATGATGAGAACGATTCCAAGGTGTGTTACATAAAAGGAGGCCCTCGTGTACTTGCCTGATTCTGCAAAGAGACTGAAGCTTTCAGGTGTTGATTTAAGAGCGGTTGGTTTGTGAACGTATTTTTGTACGGAACGGGTGATCAGATTTCTGGTTCTTTCATCAAACGCTTTCAGGCGGAGGGTCTTTTTAAGCGGAAGTGTCTTGATGAGCTGATCATCCAGATCCTTCTCTTTTTGGGTGATAAATCTCCAGAAGCTGGGGAAACGGTTAATGGTACAACAGATGAGGTTGAGGGTAAAAAGTGTCAGCAGTGCCATGAACCACCATGATTCATACATATTGTCAAAGCTTAAAAGGCGCATGAGTTCGTAAGTGGAGGGCTTGAAGGCACGCAGATACACATAGGGTAGTTCTTTTTGTGGGATGATAGTACCGATGATGGAAGCAATAGATATGATGATGAGGATAAAGATTGTTAATTTAAGGGAAATAAAAAAAGACCATACTGAGCTGGTGAATGATTTTTTCAAAATCGTTCCTTTCGTTGTTATTAATGACAATCTGCCTGTTCCAGGGAAATTAATGCTGGAGCTGGAGGACCCTTACGCGGTTTGCAAGCATTTCCACAACATACAGTCGCATTTTTTTATCAATGAAAATACCCGTTGGGGTTACGAATTTTATGACGGAACCGCTCTCATCTTTCAGAACGCAGAGGACTTTTCCATCCTGATTAAATACCTGAATGACCCCGAGGTAACTGTCGCTCACAAAGACTCTTTTTTGTGCATCAACTGCCACCCCTTTGGGGCGGTAAAACTCGCCTTTTTCTACGCCCCAGTCCCCAATAGTGCTGAGATGTTTTCCATCCGGGGCAAGGACGGTTACTCTGGTGTTGATGACCTCAACAACATAGAGATTGTCTTGCTGATCAATGTCGAGTAAAAAGGGGAATCGAAATTCTTTCTTTTCCATACCCATCGTTCCATACGTCGTGATGGGTGCGCCTTTTTGGAGGTCATAGACAAAGATCCAGTGATTATCATTGTCACTTATATAACATTTTTTTAGACTGTTGTCCACCACTACATCGGTGGGATCTGAAGGTTTGATCTGTTTCTTAGTTGTTTCGGTTGAGAAGTGTGACAGGTAGTTTCCCTCCGGACTGAAAATCTGGACCCTGTGATTCCCTGAATCGGCGATAAAAATGCGATCACCACGGTCAATGCCTATGCCCAGGGGGAAAGTAAAGGAGCCTTTGCCGGTCCCCGTTTCCCCGAAGGAGAAGAGAAAGTCACCGTTTTGATTGAAGACTTTTACCTTGTTGTTGACTCCATCCAGCACGTACACCTGGCCATTTCTTCCTGCAACCACGTCACTGGGGTTGTTAAAGTTTGCAGTGATGGTGTGGAGCGGTTTAGCTGAACAGATGGGCTCAACAGCCTTTTGGGCCATTACCCCTGGAATGTATGAGAGCAAGAAGGCTGTGCACAGTGTGCAGAGCAGCCGGGGTTTACAATTCACGCAGTTATCTCCCCTATAAAAAGATACCCCTTCAGTTCCCCCCCTATTTCCCTTTGACTACACTCGGATCGAACATAGTGGGCAGATGGAATTCCTCATATTCTTTAGAAATCTTGACAATTTCAATGCGGGACAGCTCAAATGAACGAACGAAGGTGTATCCCAGATCTGCGTAGTTAAGATAACTCTCCTTGCAGTGACATTCTTCGCAGGTGATGGGTTCTTGATCAATGTGTTCCATCAACTCACCCTGGATCCTTTTTTTCTCGTCTTCCGTATAGGTATCTTTGAACTTCATATAGTCAAGAGCCAGAGCTTCCTTTGGAAATGTATCCAATCGTTGATTGTTTTTGAAAGGCACAATCTTAGCTCCGTAATTGCCGTCTGTTCCAACAAGTTCTTCCACTACAGCTCCCGTTTTATCATCGAACCAGCGAAAGAATAATTTTTCTCCTGCGCTTGGTCTGAGGTGACAGGTTTCACAGGCGAGGAAAAAGGTGTGCATGTTGTAAAATGACCGTAACATTTCGTTTTTGACATGGCAGAAATTTCCGTGACAGGCAAGGCAGATGGGGGCATTTTCTACGTCAGAGTAAACAGTTTCATCCAGTATGTGAAAATGGTCCGCACCCAGGGGTTCCTCTATCGTTTTGGAAAATTTTTCCGGTGGCATATTGCCCTTCTCAGGGACAGGTTCAACGGAGGGGGTTGAGTAAAGAAATGTGCCGAGAGCGTATAAATTAACCAGTATGAAACAGATAAGAAAAAGGCCAAATAAAGTGCCAATAAGTTTCGAGATGGAATTTTTTTTAGTCTCTGGCATGATTTTTTACTTTTTGCTGGTTATAAATCGGGTATCTGTGAGGAGGTGATTGTCTGCGCCTTGACCTTCTCATACTGAAGGGGATGTTCCTCTTCCAGTTCATGTTCAGAAATCTTCCCGTCCAGCCAGACGTTTGACATGGGAAACTTTCCCGGTTTCAGATGGACTTCATAGAAATGCCAGACCATAATGGCACTGGAGGCCAGGATTGCCTCCATCGTGTGGATAAGGATAGAAAGGTCGAAGATAAATTTGGGAAAAAACTCCTGGAACCAGAGGAAAAAGCCCGTAACGGTGATGATGATATTACCGATCCACCCCGTCCAGTATTCAAGTTTCTCTTTATAGTTGAATCGGTCAAAGAGGGGTTTTTCCCCTCGCTGCAGGTAGTACGCCATATTTTGAAAAAAATCTTTAGCATCTTTGAGCTCGGGAAGCATTGAGAGAAAGTAACCTCGTCCTTCTTTGGAAAACGCAAGGTAGAGAGCCTGATAACCAATGTTTATGATCATAACCACGGCAAAAATACGATGAAGTAACCCCCGCCAGTAAAAAACGGTTTCTCGATAGGGATCAAAGTAGCGTAACCACTCCTCAGGGAATTCAACCATGAAACCGGTTATGGCGAGGATGACAAAGCTGGACCAGACGAGATGGTGCTGGATCCTTTCGTGTATGTTCATGCGTATGTAGTACTCTTCCTTTTTAGGGGTGTAGGCGTCTGCTTCCCCGATAGTCCAGGTTTCCCGTACTCTAATCGTCAATGCATGCCTCCTTCCTTCATTTCTCTCCGGGTGGCAAAATAGTCGAGGACCTGGTGCAGTATCATAAAACTGATGAGCCCCCCGATGAGCATGAGGTAAAAATATTTTATCAGTTGGAGAATCAGTCCCTGGTAGTAGTCAAGCGGCGTTAGTTCCTCTGGTGCCGGTTGTTGTGCACGGACCTCCTGGAAAGGCTTCATTTCACCCCTGGTTATCTTACGCAACCTGTCGAGCCCTTTCATCTTGAATTCAAAGACGCCAATTTTAAAGTCTGCTGGGTGAATTTTGCCCTGGGCGAAGGACGGGGTTGCACTGGGATGACATGTCTGAAGCCCATCAAGGTTAGCACAGGTGCGCACCAGGTTGTCCCGGTGAATAGCAGAACGCGCATCATTTTTGGGCATGATTTGATGTGAGAAATATCCCACGGGGGCATGGCAGGTGATGCAGTTGGGCGCATTCGGGTCACCGTATTTTATTCCCTGCCAGTGAAAGGTGTCATGAAAGGTCCCCGTTACGGTCAGACCATGACGGGCCATTCTTTCGGTATCCTCATGACACGATACACACAATTCCACCATTCTTCGTGATGTTCGACGCTGGTGTAGACGGTGGGTGAAGTGATTGTAAAATGTTCTGGCCCACTGCTCTTCATTGTGACACCCCAGACACCGGTCCAGGATTTCCTGGGCAACACCCTGATCTTTTTGAGCCAGTCCGGTGACCGGCTGATAGATACGGTTTTCATGGCAATAGATACATGCGGCAAGGTCCTCTGCATGTTCTTTGAGGTTTCCCTCAGCATCTTTTGTCCCATGTACGCTCAATTCATACTTTTCGATCATAGTGGCATGGGAAAAGTTCTCGCCGGTGGAGGGATCAATAAGGTGGCAGACGGTAGCACAATCTACTTTCTTAGTATTGGTATGCGGGTACTTTTCAATCTCACTATGACATTCCTTGCAGCGGACTTTACCGTGGACAGACTGCTGAAATAAGCTGTCATTTACATAGAAAAGGTGCTTCTTACCGGACTCATCAATTCTTCCCAGGCCTGAATACTTATGACAGAGATCACAGTTTTCAACATCAGCGGCCATAAGGTGCGGGGCTGTCAGGGGGCATACAGCAAGGGTTACTAAGATTATTGCCAGGCCCATTATGTTTGTTCTGCTCTTCATGCGTTGCTTCCCCGGCTTACCGGTCGGTTAGATAGGTAGCGTTACAACGGGAGACAAACCTGCTAAATTGATAAGGCTATAACTACCATAGTATCACATCAATAACGGAGGGTCTACTATCTTTTGCAGAAGGCTGTAACTTCTTGAAGTTAGATTCTTACCCAACTAAATCTAAGCAGTTCTCTTTCAGATATGGTGATGGTAGGAGCGGCTTTAAGCCGCGAATGCATCGCGCATGAATGCGCTCCTACAGAAATTTCAAACATGTCTGATTAGAAGGTATCAAGCCAATTTTCATCCGGGATACTGGAGTTTTGTGGATAAGCGAATAAATATTTTTTGCAATTCTGATTATATTCTGGTATTGAGTAGTTACTATTGAGTGATTTGTAATAAAAGTCAAGGATTTATCAGGAAAATTAGCAAAGTAATACTCTATAAAAATGATAGAAATATGGCTGTGTTTTTCTCTGCAAAATCGAAAAGGCTACTCGTGAAAGCCCTTCTGCTTTTAACAGGATTAGTCGGGGCATGTACCCACTATGGCAGGTTTGTAACTCCCCATGTTCCCTTACCGGAAGCAAACTATGTTGGTTCTGAAGAATGTGCCGTGTGCCATGAGGACGTTTTTCAATACTATAGAAAGACGGTTCATTATAAGGTGCGCTACTTTGAAGTTGCAGGACAGGAACGGGGGTGTGAAGGATGTCATGGGCCGGGCAGTGCGCACATAGCAGAGAAAGGTAAGGTGGAACAGATAATTGGTTTCAGCAGGTTAACTGCACCCCAGAGCTCCTCCATCTGCTTGCGCTGTCATGCAGGAGGACCCCTCAATAACTGGTACAGTAACCTCCATGCCTTAAGTGACGTAGGATGTAATGACTGTCATAAATCACATAAAGTCACCGAAGAAAAGATGCTGTACAAGGGTGAACCTGAGCTGTGCTATGATTGCCACCAGCAGATGAAAGCACGGGTTCAATTTCCTTCACACCATCCCATCCGGGAAGGCAAAATGAACTGCAGTGAATGCCACAGCACCCATGGTGCAGAAGCAAACGAGCTGACGGACATTACCGTTAATGAGCTCTGCTTTAGTTGCCATGCCGATAAGCAGGGACCCTTCCTTTATGAACATTCTCCGGTAGAAGAAGGTTGCACGCTCTGCCATGATGCACATGGAACAATTGCTAATAACCTTTTGAAGCAGAGTGAGCCCTTTCTCTGTCTTCGGTGCCACAGGGGACACCGTGGTCATAAAACCCCAGGCTCTGCTCCAACCCTTAGCGCGATGCTCACCTCCTGTACCCAGTGTCATGCAGAGATTCACGGCAGTGATTTGCCATCACAGCTGGGCAGGGGAGCACTTACCCGGTAGGAAGGGGTTCACCGCAGGGTGCTGAGAGCGCAGAGACGCTAGACAATAAGAAAGAATCGAAGTTTAGAAGATACCCTTTGTCTTGCAGTTACGGGGCATTATATGCACAAAAAAAACCGTATCATACTTTCTCTGCTTCTTATTAGTATAGTTGCGATTATGTGTTCAACCGGTCGTGGGAGCTGGGCAGAAGAGTTTTTTAAAGAGGGGGAGTATGCATTTGATGCTTCTATTGGCTATCATCATGCCACGGTCAATGATAACCGGGTAAAAGTGGGTGAGTATGAGGTGCTGGATTCGGGCATGGAGGGTACTTTTGATTTACAGACACACACCCGCAGAAACTATTTCGATCTTACAGGGGTTGTTAAAGATAAGAATGACCAGCAGTATACGATGGACTTTGATGCCAGAAGGATTTTTGAAACGTCAACATCATACAACCGTTTCATCCACTATCTTGATAACGATCCTTTAACCAATCAGGATTTTTTTACTGATTTTGATGCAGGAAGCAGGAATGCTATTCTCATAGAGAATTTTACGAGTGAGAATACCTTTCGTATCCCCTTAATTCCTACCCTTAAAGTAAATGCCGATTTCAGCCAGTTGAATAGAAGAGGCCACCGGCAGGCTACCACGGTCAGTCACTGTACCGAGTGTCATGTTACCTCAAAAGATAAGCGTGTTAATCAAACCACTGAGGATATAAATCTTGGGGCAGAATACAAGATACGGAGTTTGACCTTTAACTATAACTATACCCAGAGAACCTTTAATGACAGAGCAGAACCTCCTGTGGCTTTTTATGGGTATCCCTCGGACACATTTCGTATAAAAGGGTTTCAACAATACAGCAGTGCCCCCGATTCAAGAACGTCAATTAACCATTTTCGAGTAAATGCAGAATTGCCTTTGCAGTCCTCTTTCAGTTTTAACTATCAAACGGCGGAAAGTCGTAATCGCGAAACACACTATGAGGAGGATTATGACAGTTTTGCATTTCGCCTTAGCACTGCCAGCTTGAAGTACGTAACATTTAACTTTAACTACTTTGACTATGATAGTGACAATGATGTTCCCGGTGCTATGGAAAAGGACGTAACCAGAAGAAGAGTTTCTTTCAGGACGAGATCGTGGAAGAAAAATTTTATAAGAGGCAGCTATCGCTGGGAGTCTATTGATAGAACTAATAGTGCGGAGGATTCCACTTCGCGTGAAATTTCTACGATTGCTTTGTTCAGCAGACCGCATCGCAAGGTTGACCTCAGTCTCGGGTATACCAATGAGAAAACCCATGATCCTTTTGTTAACGAAGAGTGGGGGTTGTTCAGGTCGGTGCAGACCAGTGTACCTACCAGGAGAGATGCCGTAGAGTTTAAGCTCAATTGGAATCCCCAGGGCAACCTTTCACTTGCCTCTAGTCTCCTCTATGAAGAGTCCGATAGTAACCGCTATACTATAGATGAAGACCGGACGGAATTGCTCTTGAGTGTATGGTTTGCACCCCGGGATAACCTGATTATTACCGGTTACTATAGCTGGACTGATACAGATATTGACACGCTGACTGCGTACGATACCTATCATGGCGTATGGTTGTCTGATTTCTCGCGCGATAAAAGAACGCCGTACCATGCACGGACCAATTGCTACAACCTTAATGTAACCTACCGTTTTATAAGGAATATATCGCTTGTAGCCAACTTTATTTATACCGATGCGCACTCTGATTTTGATGCTGACGTTTACACTGCTGATGTGGGATCATTTTCTGATCTTAAGATTGAGCGTGCTGATGCTTCACTGGGGGTCGACTATCGCTACAAACCCAATCTTTCCTTTTACACCAAGTACAACTATCGGGACTATAATGACCGGGAGGATAATGCGCTCGATGGTACGGTACACTATATAAGTTGTGGTGTGAGCTACACCTTTTAATGCACACGTTTTTAATCAGTACTTTGAGATCAAATCATGGAACCAGCATCTTTTTCAGTTTAATCATTGTGCTCGGCTTTTAACAATTGTTTTCATAACGTGCCAGGGAGTCCCTGTATGCTGCTTTAAATCTCAAAAGTTTATATTTCATGAACGTCCCCCTATTTTACGAGGAGGTGAGAACAATGATGAAGCATGGTGTTACACTCGTTTTCTGCGTACTGGTTTTGCTACCGTGCCGTGTTTCCGTTGCGATGCTCGTAACGTTTAGTGAAAAGGACATAGCAGATGCTATTACGCAGGGGAGAGAACAGGGTGCCCACGTTATTGAGTACATTAACCGGCACTATAGGTTTGGGGAGGAAAACGGATTAAAGGAAAATGGTATTATCAGAACGAAGTGGAGTAAACTCATGGTCTTCTCCGGACTTGTGTCCGATAAAGGGATGAAACCAACGGAACAGCAACAGGATATGATTCTCAGCAGGACGGAGTTGCAGATTGATGTCCATACCATTGGTGACAAGATGGACTTTGCTAATGACTACAGGGTGCATCTGGTGCAAAAAGGTGTCAGTATTGAGCCCGAGAAGATCTCCGCTGATGATGTTGCTTATTTCCCTAAGAAAGGAGGTATGACCTCAGGGTTTCCCCGGTATCACGCCACAATCCGCGCTTACTTTGCTTATGATAAGATCACCCCTGATGATAAGGCTGACATTATTCTGCTGAAGGATAAGAAGAGAGTGGTCTTCGAGGTGAATTTTGCGGACTACAAATAGGGATTTTCGTATTGGGCACCGCAGAGGCGCAAAGAGCGCAAAGGACTAATGAAAAGGGGAACGGCAAAAGGATAAAGGTAAAAGAAAAAGACAAGGAAGGAATGCCCAGCATGAGGAAATTATACTTACAGATCTTTTATATTAGTTTTTCTCTGCGTACTTTGCGCCTTTGCGGTGAGAAACTAATTCAACTAATATAACCAATATAACTAATATAACTAATTGAACCGTCTTTGTCACTTAGGCACATTT
>CALJBY010000036.1 GCA_938024025.1 uncultured bacterium | reverse complement strand
TGAGACAGGGTACAGTTACAAGAAAAAAGGTGAAAGGAGAGAACTGTTTAGAATTCAAGAGTCAGAATTTAAACGGAGTTGAATCAGTTCAATCGGTTTTATTGGTTGAATTTGTTGCATTGGTTCTATTGGTTAACTTCGGGACAAAGGTAAAGTCACTGCAGAGTAATATACAAATGCAAAAAAAGAATCAGAAATCCGAATTCCCCAATGTGAAGGCTCCATCACTCCCGTACTCCAAAGCTCCATGAGCTTCTTACTTTGCACATCATCATAAACATATAGTGGCTTGAAGGCTTGCCGGCGTGCTAGCCTTTAGTGTGATGCATATCCTTGATCTCCATTCCTTCCTGCACCAGCAGTAATACCTGCTCTACCTTGAACGGTTTATTAATTATGAGATCCACTCCTTTTGCTTTTAACTCAGCACCTTCTGCTTTAATCTGCCAACCGGTAATCAACGCAACAGGTATCTTGTCATTTATCTTTTTTATCTCTTTAGCAACCTGCCAGCCGGACATGCCCGGCATCCCAAGATCAGTAAATACCAGGTCAAACTTCTTTTTCTTAAATAAGCTTATGCCTTCTCTACCATTTGAAGCAACTTCAACCTCAAACCTATTCATGGTCAAGATATCAGCAATCAGTTCCCGGATATCTTTTTCATCGTCGATAACCAGGATACGGACTTTCCGGTGCCTTTTCAACAAAGGTTTTATTTTCTGTTCTGCGACTGCCTGCTTTGAGATGGGTAACTTTATCGTAAAGGTAGTTCCTTTACCCTTCTTGCTCTCTACACTAATAGTGCCTCCATGGCTTTTAACGATACCATAGGATGCACTCAACCCCAGTCCCGTTGACTGAACACCTTTGGTCGTAAAGAAGGGATCAAAAATCCTATCCCGCACCGTTTGAGGAATGCCAATGCCCGTATCCCCAACAGTAATGGTAACCTGTTTATTTTTAGCGAAAGAGTTTATGGCAATCGATCCTCCTTGAGGCATAGCATCAATAGCATTATTGATCAGATTGGCAAACAATTCTATCAGCTCAGAAGCATTGCCGGCAATAGCAGGTAGGGTGGTACTCTTTTGCTTAATAGTAATTTTTATGTCCTTCGATTCGGCGTCATCCTTCCATTTTCCCTGGGTAAATTTAAGACTTTGCTCGATGATATCATTCATATTAACCGGCATAAGACTTCTCTCATCATCTTTTTTCCGTGAGAAATCTTGAATCCTTCTCACCGTATTAGCACCATCTAAAGCAGCTTCTTCAATAATTTCTAAACTTTTCTTAAGATCAAGTGCTGTTCTTCTTCTCTCCTGTATTCCTGGAGGAGTTTTAATATTCATCATCAAAAGCTGCGCTCTTCCCAGGATAGCAGCAAGAATATTATTAAAATTATGTGCTACTCCCCCAGCCAGTTCCTCCAGTGATTTCAGCTTCTCTGACTGGAGAAGCCGCTGTTCCATCCTCTTCCGTTCAGTTATATCCCGTATAATTGAGACACCCGCGATATACGTGCCTGCCTCATTTACAATCATTGAAGAAATGCATTCAGTTTCAATGTAGTGTCCCTTTTTTGATTTAAAGGTTGCTTCATAGGTACTGAATCCTTTTTCGAACAATTCACCTGTCTTTTCAAGGATCCGTTTTCTCATCTCCCGATCGTTAATCGTAAGCATAGAAGCATGGTTCCCGCGCATCTCTTCCTTATCAAACCCGCTCATCTGCTCCAGCGCTTTATTACACGAAAGCATACAGCCTTTATCATCGACAATGAGTATTCCATCTTTGCTGTTTTCAATAACGCGCTCTAAAAACTCCTTGGTTTCCTTAAGTTCTCTTTCCGACTTTTTTCGCTCCGTTATATCACGCAGGTTTTCAACGATACCAATCGTTTCGCTACCAGATCCCCGAAAGGGATTTGCAAAAACAGCGCACGGTACGCACGTCCCGTCCTTCCGCTCAATGTCCGCATCACACTCAACACGCATTTCACCATTCATAATCCTCGTCAGGGGGCAATCAGGCGTGTGGCAGAGGCGACAGGTAAACACGTCATGACACTTCTTGCCCGTCATTTTCTCCTCACTCATGCCTGATAACTTTGAAAAGGTCTCATTAACGAGCAACACATTGTAGTCCCTGTCAATGACCCGTACACCTTCAACCGTGGTATTGAATATTTGCATCAACTCCGCATAGGCGTGTTTAATTGACTCAATTGCTTTATTTTGCGTGCTGATGTCCCTTGAAATAAAAAGCAGTTCGTCGTGCATGATGTTTACTGTGCTTTCCATGTGGTGCCAGTTACCCGATTTATCCCTGACACGGTATTCAAGAGTTTCTGAGAGGGTATGTTCTTCGGCAGATAAGATATTTTTTATCTTTAAACTTAGATACTTAGTCAACAAGGGGAGGAATCTCCGCTTATCCTCGGGATGGATGAAATTAAAACCGGGTTTGCCAATGAGATCTTCGGGGTCATACCCCATAACGGTCTTATGGGAAGGGCTGACATAGGTGTAGGTTGGATTCATTGAGAAGGTGGTAAGCGCGATAAGATCACTCGCGTTCTCCGCTATTAAACGGTATCGCATCCACTTGTTCGGAGATTCCGGGTCCTGCTCACCGCTCTCTTGTGGTGCTTCACGAGCATCAAGGCGTTTTCGCAGATCTTCCAATTCTTTAATGAGTTGGTGTTTCGTCTTATCGTTATCATCCATAGGGGAACCTGACTGCACACTTTTCCGGAGGGAGGACACACTCCACATATACGCATAACATTATCGGTCATTCACCATAAAACTTGATAAAAATAAAGCAGCTGCAGCATTGTATCCCTTACAAAAAGGAGAGCCACGGGGAACCGGAACGATCGCCACCGAGCCAGTCACAGAACAGATGAAATCCCCTGGGCCAGAGAGCAATAAGATCAGGCGGTATTGGCTCTTATTGCCCCTACAATTGATTGCTTGACAAAAAAGCAATTTGCTCTATTAT
>CALJBY010000035.1 GCA_938024025.1 uncultured bacterium | reverse complement strand
ACCACTGATAAAAATCATCCCGGTGTTGCTGCCTTTACCTCTCAAGGGGATACCGTTATCTCAGGACCAATCCAGGTACTGAGTCACTCCTATTTCAAAACAAACTTTCCTGACACCTATAAAACTGCTGTTGAAATCAGACAGCTGATTACTGTATCCGGCTGGGAGCGCGTTGTGGCTTTTCAAACAAGAAATCCCATGCACAGGGCCCACGAAGAGCTGTGTAAAATGGCCAAGGACGCGGTCAATGCCGACGGCATTCTCATACACATGCTGCTCGGCAAACTCAAAAAGGGGGATATTCCTGCTGACGTACGCGACGCTTCCATCAGAAAAATGGTTGAGCTCTATTTCCCACCCAATACAGTCCACATAACAGGCTATGGATTTGATATGCTCTATGCGGGACCCCGCGAGGCAGTACTGCATGCAGTTTTTCGTCAAAATGCCGGTTGCACCCATTTGATAGTCGGCAGGGATCATGCCGGTGTCGGTTCTTATTACGGTCCCTTTGATGCACAGGAAATTTTCAGGAAAGAAGTTCCAAAGGATGCCCTGAAAATTGAAATATTTGAGGGAGATCACACCGCCTGGTCTAAAAAACTGGGAAAAGTAGTTATGATGGGAAGTGTTCCCGACCACGGCAAGGAAGATTTTCTCTTTCTTTCGGGCACCAAAGTTCGTGAGATGCTTTCCGATGGTGAGCCATTACCACCCGAATTTGCCCGACCGGAAGTTGCCAAGATACTGATGGAATTCTATCAGACAGAGAAGGAAAACGGCTAAGTCAGGAGTCAGAAGGCAAGAAAAAAAATACTTAAAGTTTAAATTCACCGCAGAGGCGCAAAGAGCGCAGAGAAAATCTAAAAAAAAAATTATTAGGGACACTTACCTATTTTCAATGATACCCAGGGGACGTTCCTGAATAATTTCCTTATTAGGAGCCAGGAAGTATTAGCGAGTAAGCTTGCCAGCCTGCAAGCTTACTCGCTTTACAAAAACCCGCAACTTGTAACCCGGAACACGCAACCCGGAACTTTGCTCTTCCCACATCACTGCAACACATCTCCAGTCCATGCCTTCCCCCTGCGTGCTGCCCGATTCCACAAACGGTAAAACACTTATCTGATGTAAAAGCCATCCCTCTATCCTCGCAATCTCGATATGTTTTTTAATTATGATGATCCTGTGAAAAGTCGGGAAACGGGCGACAAAGTAAAAAGCTTCAAATTCAAGGCGCGCAAATCCTGAGAAGTGAGACGTATTTACTATACGTCGCAGTGACGAAGGATGCAGCGCAACACAGAAGTTGGACTTTTTACGAAGTCGTCAATTATGAGGATAGTATTGACACCTACTACAGTATATGCTGTAACAAAAGAGTGCTCTTCTTATTTTCCGGTGATGGATACTCAAAACTGGCAGTGCGACCTTTGAAGGGAACGTGCTCGTATGACAAAAAGATATGATGTGGTAATCGTTGGAGCGGGACCGGGGGGGACGATGGCAGCCAAGACTGCTGCCGAAAATGGTTTAAAGACAGCCCTGCTGGAGAGGAAAACCAACCCTGCTGAGATCACCAGGGGCTGCGCTATGATGTTTGCCGTTGAGAGCGGCTATTACTTCGCAGAAAGGATGTATTATAATAACAAGAATAAAAAAATGATCTTCCCGGTTAACGGATTCAGCGTTGACTATGATGGGCCCACCCGCAACTATTATGCATGGCACTTTTACGCACCTGATGGAAAAACAAGGTTAGCATTTGGCGATTACGATGAAGCAATCATACGGGGAGATGAAGGACGGCTTTCATTTGTCTATGATAAAGGAAAGCTCCTTGAGGGATTGTTAAACGATGCACAGAAAAGCGGTGTCGATATCATTACCGGATGCAATGTAAGGGGAGTGGAGAAAAAGGAACATGGACTAAAGGTTACCGGAAATGGTGATACCTTTGAAGGCACTTTCGTAATTGGTGCAGACGGTGTCAACTCCCGGGTAGCAGAATGTATGGGGTTTAATAAAGAGCGGAGGTTTTTTGGAGTCGCGAGAGGGACAACTCGCTATGTAACCGGTGTAAAGATGGACCAGTCAGAGTCCGTTACCACAGCAATGTGCTTCAAGCCGGGAGCTTCATCTCCCATCGTCTTCTGGGTTATTCCCAGCCCCTACGGCGAAGATGAGTACTGGTTTCAAACACCCGTTGATTTTGAATACGTTACTCAAAAGAGTCTCTTTTCAAGCTGGTTCCCTGAGGTGAAAGTGGTTCGGGCAGTACCTTTTGTTTTAGCACTGTGGTCACCTGTTGCTGAACCTTACAAAGATAATGTGTTACTGGTTGGGGATGCGGCCTGGTTCAGTGAGGCTGAAATCACCGGTTCCATGATGTGCGGATGGAGAGCTGCCAACGCCATAACTGTTGCCCTGAGAGACAACAAGCCTGATAGGGAAGGCGTTCGCAGTTATAGTGACTGGTGGCAAAAGTCCTATCCGGGATTTGATGATTACCGGAACTTTTTGATGATTATGCCATTCTGCCGCCTTTTCTCTGAAAAGGAACTCAATTATTTATACAGCCTCTTTACCGCTCCCTTGCCCCCGAACAACAACCCGTTTCAAGTGGTAAGGATGGTTAAAGAGGCGCTCAGACCTGTGCGCACAAAAATAGAGAACGAGATGCCGTCGCTCGCGCACAAACTGGCCATGCTCGAGATCGACACAATTGACAGTCTTGTCCCGACCATTAAAAAACAAGAGTTTTTCAAAGCATAACGGGAGGAGATACGGAGAAAATGCCTAAATTGAGCTAAATTGCCTAGAATGCCTAAAGTAAAAACAAAGAATCCCCAATCCGCAATCCAAATTCAGCAATGTGAAGGCTCCAACACCCCATTTTTCAAGCACTCTATGGACTCTTCTTACGTGCCGGCTTTAACATATTCAATGTCAGCTTTTTCTCGCAATGTTCCTATGAAGCTGTTAACCGCCTGCTGTTCCTTTGAATTTTTCAAATACTTCGATATTTCGTCCTTGGCCTCTTCAAGGGGAACGGTCCGGGCTTCCTTACGGTCAG
This sequence comes from uncultured bacterium, assembly GCA_938024025.1. GTDB lineage: Bacteria > Desulfobacterota > WTBG01 > WTBG01 > WTBG01 > CALJBY01. The sequence goes on along the minus strand of CALJBY010000035.1, from coordinate 719 downwards.
TAATCTTGATAAGGTGATAGCCGAACTGGGTTTCAACAATATCGCTCACTTCACCCACCTTGAGGGTGAAGGCAGCTTCCTCGAATGGTTGGACCATTCTCCCACGTTCGAAAAGTCCGAGATCACCACCCTGTTGCTTGCTGGGACATTCCGAGTGCTCCTCGGCAATTTTGGAAAAGTCAGCACCATTTTCAATTTTGCCGCTCAGGCCTGCAAGTTCCAAGCGCTTTTGGCTTTTAATCTCCGGAGCGTCATTCGGGTTAATCTTGAGAAGGATATGCTGGGCGCAAACCTTTTCCGGAGACTGAAAACTATCAGAATTTCCCTGATAAAATTGTGATACCTCTTCTTCGGTTATTGTTGTTTCCACACCAACCAGCGCTTCTTTCACCAGGGTATTTACCTTTAACTGCTGCTCGATGTCCTTGAGCATCTGCTCCCGGGATATTCCCACTTTAGCCATCTGCTGCTGAAAGGCTTCAGGCGATGGAAAACGGCTGATTATACCATCCAGTTCAGTATTTATTGCTTCTGAAGAAGGCTTGATTCCCTTGCTCTCGGCTTCACGAAAGAGCAGCTGGGTGTTGATAATGTTTTCGAGGGCCTGGGTTCTCAGCTTTGGTTGCAACTGCTGTAATTGATCCGGCGGAACGTTGTTTTGATATTGGGCCACAATATTACTGAATTCCTGCTCGACTTGGGCAGCGGTTATGGGTGTC
>CALJBY010000034.1 GCA_938024025.1 uncultured bacterium | reverse complement strand
AAGATGCCTGACCTCAACGCTATCGACATAGAGGGTGCCATTAAAATTATCGAGGGAACTGCCAGAAGTATGGGTATCGAGGTGGTCTAACCCCTCACGTTTCACTTCGCAGGGTGGAAAGCGTGTATTATTTCCTTTCTGCGAAAGTGTGAGCTTTGTAAGAAGGTTTACCGGTGGTTCAACGTGGTGCATGTGGTGTGCCCCGACCGCCGTTAATCAGTATGTTACCTGAGAATTTTATAGATACGTAGAGGAGATCGCAATGCCTGGTCGAGAAGGGAAAAAATACAAGGAAGTACGGCAGAAGGTTGATAGGGACAAAAACTATACACTGGAAGAAGCCCTCAATCTGCTCAAGGAAACCTCTTTTGTTCAGTTCGATGAAAGCGTCGATATAGCAGTGCGTTTGGGGGTTAATCCCCGACATGCTGATCAGATGGTAAGAGGTTCTGTGCTCCTGCCCCATGGAACAGGGAAAGAGACCAGGGTGCTGGTTTTCGCAAAGGGAGAAAAAGAGAAAGAGGCCACCAATGCAGGTGCTGATTACGTTGGTGCCGAAGACCTTATCGAGAAGATCGCTAAAGGGTGGCTGGAATTCGACAAGGCAATAGCCACACCGGACATGATGGGTATGGTGGGAAAAATTGGTAAAACATTAGGGCCACGGGGCTTGATGCCCAACCCCAAGGTGGGAACCGTTACCTTTAATGTCGGAGATGCCGTTGGTGATCTTAAAAAGGGTAAGATCGAATTTAAAGTAGATAAAGCGGGGATTATTCATACCACAACAGGGAAAAGATCATTTGAGGTAGAGAAACTTAAGGAAAATATTACTTCCTTGATCGATGCCCTTGTCAAGCTTAAGCCGTCCACCAGTAAAGGTGTTTATCTGAGAGGAATTGTGCTTTCAACCACCATGGGACCAGGAATAAAAGTTGACCCCGCATTTACCCGTCAGATAGGTTAACTCCTTACCAGCTATATGTACGCTGTGCTTGTGTCAATCCGTGTGCCGATGGTGCACGTACTACTATGTAAACCATTAGGAAAGGGGGCTTGAAACCATTGAATAGAGAAGGAAAAGAACAAATTGTTTCCCATTTATCAGATAAGCTCAAGGAAGCTTCCCTTGTTGTTGTAACAGACTATCGTGGCTTATCGGTTGAAAAGATTACGCAACTGAGAAATGAACTTCGCAGTGTATCATCAGACTATCGGGTGGCGAAAAATACATTGCTTAAACGTGCCTCTCAGGGAACGGACCTTGAACAACTCCACCAGTATTTTACCGGTCCTACGGCAATTGTGTTAAGCCTGGGCGATCCTATTGCCCCCGTCAAAGTATTGGTGAAGTACCTCAAAGATTACTCTGAATTGTCTATCAAAGGTAGTTTTCTTCAGGGAACATTTCTATCCGCAGAAGACACCCAGGCGTTGAGCACCCTTCCGGGCAGAAATGAGCTACTTGGACAGCTTCTCTCGCTGCTGGTTTCTTCGCAGGTGAGGTTGCTTAATGTGTTAAGTGGTGTTCCTCAAAAATTTGTAAGGGTATTGCGTGCTATCGAACAGAGCAAGTCAGAATAGCTCAGGTAACTAATAAACATTTGTGCAGAGGAGGAGAATTAAAAACAATGGCAGAGATTACTAAAGAAGACGTGATAGGCTTCATTGAAAAAATGACTGTGCTGGAGCTCTCTGAACTGGTGAAGGAGTTAGAGGAAAAATTTGGAGTTTCAGCAGCTGCGATGCCTATGGCTATGGCAGGTGCAGCAGCCGGAGAAGCACCAGCTGCCGCACAAGAGGAGAAAACTGAATTTGATGTCATTCTTCAAGCAGCAGGTGAGAAAAAGATCCAGGTTATCAAGGTGGTCCGTGCTCTTACCAACCTCGGGCTGAAAGAAGCAAAGGATTTAGTTGATGGTGCTCCTAATCCTGTTCGGGAAGGAATATCCCAGAAGGATGCAGACGAGGCCAAACAAAAGCTCGAAGAAGTCGGGGCAACGGTCGAAATTAAATAGGTCCTCTTCTGTGCAACTCTCAGAGGGGAAACAAGGATTCCTTCCGCTGTGGGGGAATAGATAACGTATAATTCATCCTAGGGGTTACCATGAGTTATCATGCAATAGGCAGATATCACCTGAGAAAGGATTTTTCTAGAATCAAGAAGGTAATGGAGATGCCCAGTCTCCTGGATGTTCAAAAAAAGGCCTATGATGATTTTCTGCAACGGTATGTTAAGCCTGAAGATCGTACTAATGTTGGTCTGGAGGGGGTTTTTAAGAGTGTTTACCCCATAAAGGACTTTTCAGAAAGTGCCTCACTGGAATATGTCAACTATACGTTGGGCGAACCCAAGTATAGCATGGATGAATGCCGTCAGAAGGAGTTAACCTATGCCTGCCCCCTCAAGGTCCTTTTACGGCTGGTTGTGTGGGACGTCAATGTCGAGACGGAAGCACGGAGTATCCGGGATGTCAAGGAGCAGGAAGTCTACTTTGGTGAGGTCCCCTTAATGACGGACAGCGGTACTTTCATTATTAATGGTACAGAGCGAATCATTGTCAGTCAGCTCCACCGATCGCCGGGTGTTTTTTATAACCACGATAAGGGTAAGGCAAGCAGTAGCGGGAAGACGCTCTTCTTTGCCCGCATCATTCCCAATCGTGGTTCATGGATTGACCTGGAATTTGACAGCAAAGATATCCTCTATGTAAGAATAGATAGACGTCGAAAACTTTTGGGTACGGTTCTGCTTAAAGCGCTCGGTTACTCAGAACAGGAACTGCTCGATTATTTTTATGAGTCAGAAAAAGTAGTTTTCAAAGACGGTAAACCCTTTAAATACCTGCGCAAGAACCTTCAGGTAGGAGATAGGGCAACAGAAGATATCATTGATGTCAAAAGTGGAAAAGTTATTGTAAAAAAAGATAAGCGCATCAGAGAGGCGACGCTCAAAAAGATAAAAGAAGCAAAGATCGAGCTTATTCCAGTAGCGACCAAAGATCTTGAAGGAAAATATACCGCTCATGACATAGGTGATCCTGCAACAGGGGAAACGCTCCTTGCCTGTAATGAGGAAATCACCCCTGAGACACTCAAGATGCTCAAGGAAAAGGGAATCGAGGAGTTTTCAATTCTTTTTATTGATGATTCAGTTGCTGACGCATCCTTTCGCAATACGCTGGCGTTGGATAAAATTAAAACAGAGGAAGATGCTGTAGTTGAAATCTACCGGCGTTTGCGGCCTCACGATCCCCCTACAAAAGAGAGTGCACATACCTTTTTTCAACGGCTCTTTTTTAATCCAGACTTTTACGACTTGGGGAAAGTGGGACGGCTTAAACTGAACTACAAGCTTAACCTCGATGTTCCCCTGGATGTACATGTAGTCACCAAAGAAGATGTGATGGAAACCGTCAACTATCTTCTCAGATTGAAATGCGGTAGAGGAGAAGTGGATGATATTGACCATTTGGGCAACAGGAGAGTTAGAACCGTTGGTGAATTGATAGAAAATCAATATCGCATCGGATTAGTGAGGATGGAAAAGGCAATCAGGGAGCGGATGGGGTTACAGGAAGTTGAAACCTTAATGCCTCACGATCTGGTAAATGCCAAGCTCGTCTCAGCAGTAATCAATGAGTTTTTTGGCTCCAGTCAACTCTCACAGTTTATGGATCAGACTAACCCCCTGTCTGAAATTACCCATAAACGACGCCTTTCTGCTCTCGGACCGGGAGGCTTGACACGCGAACGGGCTGGATTTGAAGTACGGGATGTTCACCCCACTCACTATGGCAGAATTTGTCCTATTGAAACTCCTGAGGGGCCCAACATTGGTCTCATTTCATCTCTTTCTACCTATGCCAGGATTAATGACTTCAGTTTTATTGAAACTCCCTATCGCACGGTAGTAAATGGCGTGGTTACCAGTAAAATAGAATATCTTTCGGCCCTCGATGAGAAGGATCATGCTATTGCCCAGGCGAATGCACCCCTCGATGACAAGGGAAGATTTATGCGAGAACTTGTCTCCGCCCGGAAAGGTGGTGAGTTCGTCATGGTGAGGCCGGAAGAGCTTTCCTATATGGATGTTTCCCCGAAACAACTGGTGAGTGTTGCAGCTGC
>CALJBY010000033.1 GCA_938024025.1 uncultured bacterium | reverse complement strand
CTGGGCGGTTAACCAGTCGATCGATGCGACCGCATGCCGCCACTTGGATGATCGTCGCTTCTCACTATCCGCTAAATTTCTCCTGCGTATGATCCCTACGATCGTGTCGTCGAGCATGCTAGCTGAAGCATCCACCAGAATGAAGATCCTTTGACCACCCATTTTGAGATCGGTCAGATACTGGCGGTCGCCCTCTCCTGGGAAACGTCTCACTTTGGAACCGGAATCGTCACGAGATTTACTCCCCCCTTCAAGGCGTTTACTCTCTTCTTCCAGGGACTTTAAATCTGCTTTCAGCCGGTTGATGTGTTCTTTCGAAGCAAGAGTGTCATTTTCATAACTGGCAAGCTCAATCTTTTTTTCTTTGATGGTCTTTATGAGTGTCCGGGAGAGACCCTGGGTTTTTACCAGCTCTTCAACGGTTTCCTCAAAGGTATTCTTGATTACAATTAAGTTTTTTTTACCCTCGAGCACTTCTATTTCCAGCCGGTCCACTTCGCCGCGAAGATCTTTGGTGACTTCATTCCTGTGGATTGCACTGCTCGCGTTTACAATCACGAATAACAAAATGATAGCCCCTAAGCCGCAGGTAATAGCATCAATGAAGGAAAGGCTGAAGAGAGTTATGTCTCTACGTTTCATTACTCCTCACACAGGTGATAAGCCGGAGTTCTTCTCCCGGTGTTCCAATGCGAATTATCTGTCCAAGCTTTACGACTGCTGTTTCAGATACGGTTGTGCCGTCAAGAAGGGTGCCTCCGGTACTGTAATTCACCAGAATGACATCGTCACCACGGAGCTGAAGGGTACAGTGCTTCGGGGATATACCGGCAGCCTGATCATTAATGCGAATGCTGATATCATCTGCAGCCCCCTGGCCAATGGTGAGCGGTTTGGGAGAGAGGGGATATGCACGATTCCCGTATAAAATATGGGTGGGGCCTGCCATGTCCCGATCAGCGGGTGGTGTGGTTGATTCCTGAGCTGGTCGGGTTTCCTTCCAGGGACGACTGGTGAGCAGTGATACACCATGGTTGGCTGTGTGTGCAGTAAACCTGTCCTTGAGCGTGAGGACCCCCAGGGCACCCGATCCCGGCTCAAGCTCTACAATCTGTGCAGAAGGTATCTTTTCCAGTTCCTCCCGGTAGCCCGGTAATGGATTGATCCGGTGGGTGACGGCAAGCAGTAGAGGCAGTGCCGGGTTTCCGCTCTGTTCAGCCATTTCCCGGATGAGATGGGCAGCCTCACGAAATACCGCGCCACTTGTTTTTGCAAAAAGATCGTAGTGTAACGTCACGCTGTAGGTTTGAGAACCCGGTTTCATAGCAAAGGTGGTAGATGAATCTGTCTGAAGTTCTCTCAGCACCTGAGGCAACCGCAGGTACAATTCCTGTTCGTAGATGGCTTGATCGAAAGGATCGAAACGCGTCGTTCGAACAAATTCATCAGCAATTGCTTTCACCCATTCTGCAGAGAGATAGGTAAGTCCTTTGCCAGGCAGCGTTTTCGTGTCTCGCTGGAGAAGGTGATTGTCCTGTTCAAGGAAGGTTATTTCCACACGGTGCAGATGAATATCCAGGTGAAAGAGGAGGTGTTCGGGATACGGTTGTGACAGTGCCGCGAGAGCCGTTGTTGCGAACCCTTTTAAGGGGAGGGATAGCTCATTGGCAATACCGAGAAGAAGGCTGAGCTGCTGGTGGGTAAAAAACCCCGGTACGGACATGACCAGTTCATCACCGTGCCGTTTGATGGTGTCCCAGATCTTGGCCAAATGAAAATAGGCGAGTTCACCATGATTCTTTCCCTCAAGACCCGGCTGTTTCAGCGGCTCCGTATTTAATGCGTCCCAGAAATGATTTGTATATAAACGTGGATTGAGGCGTGCTTTGTTTTGAGCATCTTTACCGATAATCAGGTGGTCCTCTTGGGAGAGGGCAAAACCGGGGCTCTCTTTTTCTCCGCCCTCAACGGCAAGTAGTTGTGCAGGTTCTCCGCCGGCTGCCATGATACCGGCATCACTCAGTTCGATTCCTAGTAGGGGCATAATCGTTACCTTCAGCGTGTGTGTAAGTGACTGGTAAGTTTTTCCTCACAGTATGCTTCAGTGTCCAGGATATAGCGTTCCTGAAGCAACTGTAATTGGTGCAGGAGAAACATGAGTACAATGCTGATTAAAAGAGCAATCAGGGTTGAGTTAAAAGCAATCCCCAGGCTTTGGGTGACGTCAAAGATATCCCCTTGAACTGCTTTGTAGGCCTGACCAAGTGCCAGTCCAATACCCCGTACCGTGCCGATAAACCCAATGGAAGGAATAGCCCAGGCGATATACCTGACCATCGAAAGCTCTGCATCCAGGCGCTCTCCTTCAGCAGAGCAGTAAGCGTGGGTAGCATCAGAAACATCCTGTATGTTACGGGTTGAACTGAATCGCTGCAGGGCTGCCAGCAGCACCCGGGGAAGCAGGGCTTTCTTTTGATCAGGTGGCAGGGCCTGAACCTGACGGGAGAGATCACTGGTGTCTTCGGGAAGGATGCGCATGCCTTCGGCCAGAGGAATCAGGTCCAGTAGCAGTAACGCGCGATGCTTATTGGTTGAAAAGGCCTTATAGGCCATGATGGCAAGCGCCCAGAGCATCAGAATAAAACAGGTTTCCTGCTCATAATCCCTGATGGTTACAAAGACAGACCGCTCAGTTACATGGGATGGGTCCTTTTCCATCAAAACAGCCTGCTCGGTTAAAAAGGCATCGGCACCGGGGCGAATGATAGCTACATAGACAGCATGTACCAGGATAATGACAATAATTAAGGAAAACAGCTGGTAGATGAATTCAGTCGATTGGGGAAATGTCTTTTTCATAAGGACCTCTTGTTAAAGCTTAGTGATGTGGGATCAGAGCTGTGCGTGTTGCGGGTTGCAGAAAAAAGATGAACATCGAACATTCAACGCCCAACATCGAATGTTGAATGTAAAAACAAAGCAGGTTTTTTATTGGAAGTTCGACGTTGGACGTTCGATGTTGAACGTTCATTTGTTTATATCTGACTCCTGTCCTCTGACTTTTTGTTTGGCTTTTTTATCCCATTTCTCAGATCGTACATCCTACTTCATTGTATCTGTATCCTACATCATGTATCTTGTTTCTTTCTTCGTGCTTCTTCGTGCGCTTCGTGGTTTAAGTTGTTAATTTTAGTCATTTCTTCTTGTTGTCTGAATCCTTTCTATATATCTGCCGGGAAATCAACCGCTTTATCTGCCCTGATTTTTTCTGTAGGCACGAAGTCTTTCACGGGAACGTTCTTTTCACGCTGCTCAGGGACAGTAGTCTTCTGCTTTTCTGTTGTCGTTGCGTTCTTCTCTGACCGACCGGATTTTTGCTTTTCAGTAGTGTCTGGCGGTCCTTCCAGAACAATTAAGACCGGGGCTGGTTGAACGTGCGTGTGCTGGTGAACCTGTTCTCTTTGTAAAACATATTCCCTGTTTCCAAGGGGTGCTATTTGGAAAACAGTGGGGGGAAGAATCATGAAAGAGAAGCTGAGGATCAGTAGCGTCATGTAAGACATAGTACTGTTACTGCTTTCATGCCTTCTTTGAAAAGGCACATGTAGTGGCTGGTTAGGGAAGACGCCGGCCGGTCTGCACGCTAGAAAAATATTTTGTTACTGTGCGTACCGGCAGATACGAAATCCTAAATCGATCCTTTTGTCATCACTGTAATCTCGATATGCAGATCGTAAGATACTAATACTCGATTGTCTCCAGCTGGAATCTCTCACCAGGTGATGTTTCCCCTCCTGAGGCCCCGTGGGGTCCTCATAGCGTTCGTTGGAGGCATAGGAGTATATGGAGTAGTAGTCGTGACACCATTCTGCCGCATTACCACCTAAATCATAGAGCCCCAGCGC
>CALJBY010000032.1 GCA_938024025.1 uncultured bacterium | reverse complement strand
CGGGGCGTGCGAGGCATTAAACCGGTCAAACATGTCTAGTTAGAAGGTATCAAGCCAGGTTTCATCCGGGATACTGGAGTTTTGTGGATAAGCAAAAAGTTCTTTTTAGAATTTTATCAAGTATGATACTATTCATTACGTTTTTATGACGATATACCGTTGACCTAAAGGAGGAACGTACATGTACAAAAAAAGAATACTAGTTCCGGGGATAGTGTTAGCAGTGTTTATAACCATTTGTGTGGGATGTACATCACAAGCAGAGAAAGATAAAACTGCCCCGCATCCATCAAAAGACCTTTCAGGAACCTGGAAGACAAATATAGTTGATCTCCACCTTACACAATCTGGCGATGCCGTTAGCGGGACCTATGATTACGAAGGGGGTAAACTCGAAGGCACCATTACCGGTAAACGGCTAGACTATACATGGAGTCAGACCAACGGCAAAAAGGGAAGGGGCTATTTCATTCTATCGGATGATTGGAAAAGCATGTCGGGTAGCTATGGATATAACGATGATGATGCAAATGGTGGTGAGTGGAAAGGCACGAAAGAATAGATTCCTGAACCAGGAAACAGGTAAACTATACCTTGATTTCACTTTTCATGTGTACCCCCATATTTGCTGCTTCACCGTGCTCCATTTGACTTTTGTGCGGATACAATGTACTGTTACCTACATGCATAACACGTCTAGACTGGAGTCAATCGAATTATGCCACCACACAACTCTAACATCAATCGCCCCAAGGGCACTTCCATAAAGCCCCTGCGGGCCATTGCCCCGTTTATCCGGCCGTATCTGGGAACGCTGTTTTTGGCAATCGGCGCACTCTTGGTTGCCTCGGGCGCTTTTCTGGCGCTGCCGGTTGCGGTACGCTATGTGATCGACTTCGGTTTTTCCGCCGAAGATGCCGCTACGGTCGACCGCTATTTTTACGGCTTTCTGGGCGTCGCCCTGCTCTTCGGGATCTTCGGTGCAGCCCGCTCCTATTTCCTTAGCTGGCTGGGAGAACGGGTAGTAGCTGACATTCGGGATGCGGTGTACCGGCATGTAATCCGCCTTGACCCGACCTTTTTTGAGGTTACCAAGACGGGGGAGGTCCTCTCCCGGCTGACTGCCGACACCACCCTGATTCAATCCATCTCCGGAGCGGGGCTGTCCATCATGCTGCGCTCTTCCATACAGTTCGTCGGTGCATTGATTCTCCTGGCTGTAACCAATGCCCGGCTCCTGGGTTATATCGTGGTGCTGGTACCCGCAGTGATAGTACCCATCATGGCGATCAGCCGCTGGGTCCGTCGCTTATCCCGGGATTCCCAAGACCGCATTGCCGATGCCAGCGGGATGGCCGGTGAAACCCTGAACGCGGTTCAAACAATCCAGGCATTTACCGCTGAGGAGTTAGAGGGCCGGCGTTTCGGCGAGGCGGTTAAGGTAAGTTTCGAAACCGCCCTGCGTCGCATCAGAGCCCGTGCCCTCTTTTCCACCGTTGCCACCACCGGCCTGTTCGGTGCCTTGATCGTTGTGCTCTGGATCGGTGCTCGTGCGGTCCTTGCCGGCGAGATTACCGGGGGCGAGCTGGGTCAGTTCGTGCTCTATGCCATGTTCGTAGCCATGTCAGCGGCATCCTTGAGCGAGGTGTGGGGTGAACTCCAGAGGGCGGCGGGCGCCATGGAGCGGCTGGTGGAACTGCTCGAGGCCGAACCCGCAATCAAGGCCCCCGAGAATCCCATGGAGCTCCCCGTCGCCCGGGAAGGACGTATTCACTTTGACAAGGTTTCCTTCAATTACCCGTCACGCCCTGACACCCCGGCGCTGAGAGATTTTGATCTCACCATTGCACCCGGTGAGAAGGTTGCATTCGTTGGTCCCTCCGGTGCCGGTAAGAGCACAACCTTTCAGTTACTGCTGCGTTTTTACGACCCCCAGGCAGGCAGGATTATCATCGACGGCGTCGATATTACCAGGGCACGGCCGGAAGAGGTCCGTACCCGTGTTGGCATCGTACCCCAGGAGACCGTGATCTTCGGGGCGAGTGCCCGGGAGAATATTCACTTCGGTCGACCCGGGGCCACGGATGCCGAAATTGAAGCTGCGGCCCGGGCGGCGGCTGCCGATGAATTTATCCAGCAACTGCCCAAGGGTTACGACTCTTTTCTGGGAGAACGGGGCACCAGACTTTCCGGTGGACAGAAGCAACGCATCGCCATTGCCCGTGCGATTCTCAAGGACCCACCCATACTGTTGCTTGACGAGGCAACCAGTTCACTTGACGCTGAAAGCGAACGCCTGGTGCAGCAGGCACTGGAATATCTGAAGAAGGGGCGCACGACGGTTGTTATCGCCCATCGGTTGGCTACCGTACTGAAGGCCGACCGCATCGTTGTGATGGACGAGGGAAGAATCATCGATGTGGGACGTCATGAAGAGCTGGTCCAGCGGGATCCCCTGTATGCACGGCTCGCCGAGCTGCAGTTCGGGGCAGCAACGGAAAAACTATCGTACAACGCACGGACCAGGTCAGCTTAATACGGCGATCTGCATGACAAGTGTCCTCATGGAGTGTGGGAGGAGAGGAGTGATGGAGTAGTGGAGTGCTGGAGTAATGGATTCCTGAGTTGCGGGTTTACAAAGATGTGTGATGTGAGACATGAGATGGGTGCTTAAAAATTTTTTCACCCACACCCCAAATCACATAGCTCATATCCCTTTTTTACTCCTGAATCCTGACTTCTTTATTCTTTAAGTTTTCTCTGCGTGCTTTGCGGTTAGAAACAATTTTTCAATTTAGGCACTCCAGGCAATGTAGCTCATTTTAGGCATTTTCTTTTAGCAAGAGTCAAAAGTAGACGTGACCCCCTTCCTTCACTCTGTCCAAAAAAAAATCAGCACTCCCACCCGGTTACCCCCCAATACGCTTAAACCCAAATCCCGGTTCAGCAGAAAGGATGATGTGATCACCTTTGTAGTGGACACCTCCCTCGATCGGGTCTTCACTGCACAGAATCGGTGCATCGAGATCACATCTGGTAATAATACTTTTGGCACAGGCCAGGTGGGCAGCAGCGGTAACACTGATCTTGCTTTCCAGCATGCATCCGATCATACACTCCATTTGGGCGTTCTCTGCCAGAGCACACAGTGTAAGGGCATTATAGATACCGCCCGTTTTCATCAATTTAATATTAATGAGATCTGCGGCACCCATCTCAATGATTTTAAATACATCCCGGGGTGAAAAGGCACTCTCATCTGCCATAACAGGAACGGAAACTCGATCCTTCACAAACTTCAAGCCTTTAAGATCATGCCCTTTCACCGGCTGCTCGACAAATTCAATCCGGATATCAGCATCCTCCATCTTGTGTAAAACAGCAACCGCTTCCACCGGTGTCCATCCCTGGTTCGCATCAACACGCAGACTAACCGCATAACCCACCGCTTCCCGTATATGCTTTAAGCGTTTAATATCTTTTGCCGAATCCTTGCCTACTTTTATTTTAAGTGTTTTGAACCCTTCCTTTACGGCATCCAGGCTGTCACGCACCATTTCCTCAGGTTCATTAACGCTGATGGTAATGTCTGTGGTGAGGCCCTTTCGAGAGCCCCCCAACAGCTTATAGACCGGGGCTTTCTTTAAATGGCCATAGAGATCATAGAGGGCAATATCAACCGCCGCTTTGGCGCTGGTACTGTTAACCGGAGTCTCCTGCAGCTGCGCGATCACTTCTTCAAAATTGTTGAGGGACAGGCCGACAAGCTGTTTTTTGATAGGTCCTTCTATTGCCCTCCTGATGCTGCTGCCGGTATCCCCCGTAATAGCAGCTGTTGGCGCAGCACTGCCATAGCCGACAGCGCCTGTGTCGGTGTGGATTGTTACCAGCACATCTTCTATCCGGGTCACGGTCCGCAAGGCTGTTTTGAAAGGTTTCTTCAAGGGTACTAAGAGATGACCCAGTTGTATATCAGTAATCTTCACCGGTTTCTTACCTCTTCACAACAGGGACAGAATTTTTCCCACGAGCAACCCCCCGCCGGTTCCGACAATATAGCCCAGCATGGCCATCAATACGCCGACCGGGATTAATGCCTTGCTATAGGCAGCAGCAAGGATTGGTGCAGATGCAACGCCGCCGATATTGGCAAGGCTGGCCACCGCGCAGGTAAAAAGATCCAGCTTAAATACTTTTGCCGCCAGTGCCAAAATCACTGCATGAATAGTAATGATCAAAAACCCCGAGATAATATATAAGGGTGCCTGGGTCAGTTCGGCAAAATTGGCCCGTGATCCGATGAGCCCCACCAGGACATAGAGGGAGGCATTGGAAAGCTGTGATGAGCCGGGAACACGGGCCAGTGGTGTCATGGCACCCACAATACCGGCGATCGTTACCATGATCACTGTCCAGGCTGTTGGAGTAATAAAAACGGTGGTTGGCAATTTCCCTGCCAGATACATGGAAAGCGCTGAGATCAATAGCCCTGTTCCGATGAGTACCATGAGATCCGGGAATTCACTATGATGCCTCACCTTTTCCTGGGCTTCATTAAGATACCTGCCGATCTGGTCGAGCACCCTTGTATCCGATTTCGTCCATTTATTAAAAAGAGGTGCGAAGGGAATAAGGGCCAATAAGGCCATGACCCAGATGGCATAATCTATGGAGTCCATGAGGAGGGCATAACCCATCTTCCCACCGGGGACATGCAATGCCTCCTGGATAGCTACCATATTACCCGTACCACCCATCCAGCTGCCGGACAGTGCGGCAAATGATTTCCAGGTATCCGGTTCATACAACCCTTTGAGACTCGCATATACGATGATAAATCCCAGCATAATACTCAATGATGCCGTGAAAAATCCCAACAGCATCCGCGGCCCCAGTGTGATGATTTTTCTCACATCACAGCGAAGTAACATGAGAAAAATCATGACCGGTAAAAGATTCCTTTTGGTCAGGTGATAGTACAAGTTTACATCATCTGTCTTTTCCCACACCGCACAGGTGGAAAGGAGCATGGTGCCGAAATAGATTATGACGACTGCAGGAACATATTTGAATACGGTACCTTTAAACACCTTTTCAGCCCAGACGACTGCCCCGGCGAAAAAGACAATCACCGCTACATAGGTAAAGCCATCTGTAATCATCGGCAGGGCACCTCCTTCATAAAAAACCGGAACACCTCAGACTATAGTAAAATATACAGGGTAAGTCAAAAAATGTCTTTAACACGATAATAGATTTATGTTACCTCTTCACCTTCACCCTGTTAAACATCCTATGTCAGTTGACGAACAAGAATTTGATTGCTCAGTTCTGAATTGTATTATGCTATTTTCTGTTTTTTGGAAAACTCCAGTATCCCGGATGAAAACTGATTTGATACCTTCTAACCATACATGTTTGACCGGTTTAATGCCTCGCAAGCCCGGCTTTGTAAGCAGGGTCAAGAGAAATGTATCCGAAAAAAAATAATTAAACTCCGGGAAGCCCCGCCTTGCTTGCGAGGAGCTTCCAATTTCGGTAGGAGCGCATTCATGCGCGATGCATTCGCGGCTTAAGGCCGCTCCTACCATCACCCTATCTGAAAGAGAAATGCTTGGATGTAGTTGAGTAAGAACCTAACTTCAAGAAGTTACAGTCGTTTTGGGTGTCAACGGGAGTATTCCGTATAACCAAATTATTATTTTTGAATTGTGCCGGTAAAAAATGTGCTTTACTTCACCGCAAATATGTGGTTAAATTCATATACAATACAAATGGTTTGTACACTTCGGAGGGAATGGTGAAGCATGTATTCCACAAAACCCCACTTTTACTCAGCTGAGAATATTGAGGAGGTGGGGTGTATTTGTTTGGGGGTGAAGGATTGCTGTGTATTCCCATAAGGAGGGGGAAGGCAATGAAAAAGCTATCCATGCTATGTGCAGTAACTATTATCTTCGGTGCTGGATATGCTACGGCCCAACCAAACTACCAGGTAGATGTTGCCGGTGATGGTGGCAAGTCTTTCGTGAATGAAGTGGATATCTCGGTATGTAATCAGGAAACCCTTGACATTTATCTGGCAGATGCTGATGCACCCCAAATTGCTGGCGGTTGTTGGATAGACTTCTCAAGCTCAACAGCTGACATTGTCTATGTGAGTGCAGGAAGGGCTTTTACTGACGGGAGTGAAGGTCCAACCGGTCCCTGGGATCCACGTACCGGTGTTCTAGTAAACGAGCCAGCAGGTCCGGGGACCCTTATGTATGTCGTGGCAAACCTCTCTGGCGCTTCCCCTGATGGCGATGGAGACCTGATTATTGGTAGCATTACCCTGGAATCTTTTGGTTCCCATGATGCCACTGTTACTATCACCACCATCCCGGCTGTTGATACCTGGGTACCCATTAACGATGCATCTGTAGCGTCGGCTGCCCTGGTCATTCATCAGATATGCGGGTGTATGACGGATGCGGACTGTGATGACGGCATATTCTGCAATGGTGTTGAAGATTGCTACGAAGAATGTTGTCTATGCTTACCGGGCACTCCACCATGTGATGATGGGGATCCCTGCACAGTCAACAATTGTGACGGGGACACCCAGACCTGCAATTATGATGACTGTGCCGCAACAAGCCAATTTGATCCTTGTTGTAATGAGCCTATATGTGATGGAGCTTCAAGTTGTTACTGCTGGGGTGATTTTGATTGCGATGAGGATGTAGATGCAGCTGATATACCAATATTTCTTGGGGACTTTGGCAGGAGCCAGTATTTCAATCCCTGTACTAATGAGAATGACTGTAACGCAGACTTTAATTGTGATGGAAATGTAGACGCAGACGACCTTACTAAATTTCTCGAAGACTTTGGCAGAAGTCAATTCTTTAACCCCTGCCCTGCCTGTGTAGGATGGAGGTGTGTGTACCCTTGATCTCCTTCTTTTCTCTGGAGAGCGGTCTCCGTCAACGCTTACAGCACTCTCGAAGTGTGCTAACTTTCTTCGATAAACTCTTCCTTAAAATCCTCAACGCCTTGTCCGCCGCGCTGGGTTATGGTGATTCCCCAGAAATTTGAAGCTTCAGGTTTTTTCATCGTCATCTCAAGCATTTTGTCCCAACTGCCCTCGGGCATTCCCAGGTGCCTTTCAGCGGTGCGAACTGCCCTGGTAATTCCCTCGATATCGGTAAGCTGTGCAATGACACCATCACAGACCACCGATTTCCAAGTCATTTTTTTCAAGCCGAAATCGGGTGGAATCCAGCACACGACAAAACAGACATTTTGATTTTTCTTGATGTAGGCCATTTTCCGACCTTCACCACCAATCGTTAAGTAAATCTGCTCGCCACCATAGAAATAGGCCAGGGGCACTGCATATGACTTTTCACCATCATTCATCGACAGGGTTCCAACTTTCTGGCTCTTTAAAAACTCCTCAATCTCGTCAGGTGAAAGCTTGCGCACATTACTGCGTGTTTTCATGATATACTCTCTCCTCTGGTCAACATTGACGACTGTTTACGGGATCATAAAAACGTTTTCGGATGAGGATACCGCTTCCTGCATAGCAAGAAAGTATCAGGGTACCTCTTTATTCGTTTCTTCCGCCCTTTCAAGTTTTTCTAAAAACATTTTTCTTAATTCTTCTTTCTTCGCGTCTATGGCTGCCTGGTCTACGTCCTCACCGCCCTTTTGCATATCGTCTAAAATCTCTTGACTGAACTCAACTATTTCCCCTGCTTCCTCAGGAGACATGATGGGAGATTTAATCTCTGCTTTCGGCACTGAACCGGGCTTTCCCTTGTCCTTTTTTTCCGGTGCCCCTTCTTCCGCCCGAGGCTTCAGCTTCTCGGATGCCGGTGGTGCAGATGTTTTTTCAAGAGGCGTAGAGTCTCCCCGGGTAGTTTTTTTCCCTTCGCTCAAGGTGAGTATTACCTCTTCCCCCTTGTAGTCCAGCACTACCCTTTTCTCCTCAATGGCTGAAATAACATAGCCACCTAGAGAATCTCCCAAATAGTATACACCGGCTCTTTTATTTTTGTCCTGTTGCTGCTTAGTATTATCATAAATTAAAGCACTCTTCTTATCACCCAGGATAACGGTGCCGTACAGTTCGAGATGACTGGCATCAGCCTTCTTACTCTTTTTTGCTGAATCGCTTTTTAATTGATTCTGTTCAGAGATTGTGGCCGGGGGATCTTCTGCTGCACAATAATTAGGGCCTGGTGCGAGGATAAACACAAGTGTTGCGATTGCCGTCAGGCAGGAAATCTTATATATGGTAGCCATGACCTTACTCCTTATTAGATTACTGTTTACAGTTGATATGGTGTTTATTCACCCCTTCACTCTTCTATCTTATGTGAGTTGTTTGAGATAGTCAAGCCCTGCCTTTGGGTTTTTTTATCGGGGATTTTCACACAGATTACTATGAAAAAGATGCGAGGGAAATACCGGGAGAGGAGAATGCTTCTGCCGAGGAGAAGTGTAACCAATTGGTCTAAAGAGCTAAGAGCTCGTTTATACACACATTTCTAAAGAATGTCTCACGCAGGAAATAAAGCGAGCCGTAGTGCATGTTTTCTCAATTACCCCATCAGCCCCGACTAACGTTACGTACTCGCTAACACTGGTAGACAGTTTACCGGTAAATGCTATTACCGGTGTGTGCGGAGATGTATCTTTGATTTCCTCTATAAGCCTGAAACCATCACCCCCTGACATTATCAAATCTGTTATCACAAGATCAAATGCATGAGAGCCAAACGCTGCAAGTGCATTTTCCTTACAATCAGCAGTAACGACGGAATATCCATGCTCTCCCAACAAAAGGGCATAGGTAGCACGGATAACCTTTTCATCATCAACAAGTAAAATGTTCTTTCCCAGCATTTTTTCTTTTCGAGGTGCTCTGGTTACGCTACAAAAAATAGCATGCAACACTACTATACGGTTCGTTATTTTTTGAAATAACTTTAGTTCTTTCGCCGTTTACTCGAGATTTAAAAAGTATGCGGAAATCTCAGGTTGGTCCTTTGCGGCAGGAACCGGCCAGGTGACCAGGGATAGTGATGCACGGTTGAGGGAGAAAAAGGAGCAGGGTTAGAAAGTGTTTTTATGCTAACCGGTGGATACGCCTGCAGGACGGGTACTTATTTTTTTTCGCACGCCAAAAATATAGAGTCCAACCACCAGGTTGGCAATTCCTTTTACTAAAAAGATACTCCCCGGGCCTACCTTATCAAAGAGCACCCCACCAAGGGCGAGAAACAGTATCAAGCCGATTTGTGCCATGGTATTCAATCCTCCCAGCACGGATCCCATGAGCTCTCGTGGAGAGGCATCTGCTGCCAAAGCGCTTGACCCCACAACTGCCCCGCACACAGAGCACCCGATAAGTACTACACCAACGAGGGTAGTCGCACTAAGAAAAGGAGCAGAAGCACCCGATATAAGGATAAAGCCCATACCCCCCAGCAAGAGGCTGAGAATGATGGTCGGTACCCTTCCCCACCTGTCCAGGAGTATGCCGAAGACAGGAAATGCAACCAGGCTAAACGTGCTCATAATCATCATGGGAACGGCACCTTTAAAAGAAGCAGCCTCTGAACTCAACCCGTAGCGGGGGGCAACTTTTACTGCCCAGGTGATGAGATAGGTTCCCGTAATGGGTACATCCACCCTGGTGACGAAAGCACAGAGATAGCTCGCTTTCATAGCAAGGCTTGCCCTCACCACCCCGAGCAATTCCCCCATGCCCGCACTCTGCTCTTTTTTTTCTGGCAGCCGCTCTCGCAATCCCAGGAATGACAGCACTATCCCCAGTGTACCGAGCAGGGCAGCAGCATAAAAAAGCACCTCCACCCCTCTGTTCTCGCCGAGAGGAGCAAACACCGTAAAGACCAGCAGAGCCCCTATTCCAATCATGAGCCCATTGAAGGCCATACCTTTCCCTCTGCCTTTTTCATCAGTGTAGTCGGCTACCATAGTCTTAAACTGTGGGAACACCAGGACAAGCCCAACGCCTATAGCGAAACGGATAAGGTAAGCAATTATCAGTCCGGGAGAAAAAGAGCGAAACACCTCCCGGTCGCCGCTAAAACTGATTGCCGCACAGAGCGTTGCAGAAATACCACGGGGGATGTGGAGCAGGTCAGCGATTGAATGGGAGAAAAGGAAAAGAAGATAAAAAACAGCAAGGACACCAAAGCCCAGAACAACTAAAGGCTTTCTTCCGGTCCTGTCAGAGAGCACCCCGAAAACACCAATAAACAGGAGCATGCCAACCTGCCCGATACTTTGCATCCCCCCATTTATTGAACCAAAAAATTCACCTGAGACTTTTAAAATATCTTTCAGGAAAGCGGGTTGCATAATAGCCGGTATGGTTAGAAGAATTCCTATGAGGAGGGTGTTGAGATAGAGAAAAAGGAAGTTCCTTCCGCTTAAATCAGGCGGGATCTCAATGCCGGCAAAACGTTTCATTGCCATGGGGTTACCTCTTTTGAGCAATTGACAGGATGCTACGAATGTTAAACTGCCAGACCGGTTTGAATGTTTTTCAGATTTTCAATCACCAGGGGTAAAAGGTCATAGTGAATAAAGCAGTACATCTCTCCCGCATCAAGATTCATGAGCACGCGGGAGGTCTCATCCCCCATGTTGAAGGTCATGGTTTTTGTCCTGGACACCAGCGGGAAAGAATTAGTGCACCAGCCCGTCCCTGACAGCCCGTAAACCAGCTCACCCGTTTTCCAGGTATAGGCCTTGCACAAACGCATTACCCTGTATGCATCAGCAACAATCATCACCACATCCGGTTCTTCCACATCTTCAAGTGCCCCGATGACCTGATAGGTGTAATGCTTAAAGTGATGTGGCAGGTGCTGGGTCGCCCTGCGCATAGCATCACGTGACGTGTAGCCCTTATTAATTCCTATGACCTGTGTCATACCTGCATCAAATTCTTCTTTCCCTATTTTCCTGTGTCCAATCCCCGAGTAGAGTGCTCCTCCGCAGAGGATATTATCGCTGGTAATGTAAAACGGTGCACGTCCTTCCCAAATTTCTGCCACAACCGCACAGTGGAACGACTGGACATCCCCATAGTGTTCGGCATTTTCAGGGACCCGGTCGCTCAGTTTGAAGGCAATAATCTTTCTTTCATAGCCCGATTCCTTCAGCTGCTGTGCATACTCTTTGTTCTTACGCATGCTGTCTCCCTGGAAGCATAACTCTGAGCATCATGTGAACGGTGCAACAATTCCTAAACAGTCATTCACGGTACGGAACAACTACTTTTATACCACACACGGTGCTTAAGGTAAAGGATGCTTAAAGAAGAGACTAGTGGCCGTCCAAAAAAAGTTATAATTTCATGGACGTCCCCTATTTTTAGGAAAAGGATCAATTACGGGAATTTAAAGGGGCTGGGGTTTTGCTTCTTTTGCCGGGGCAGTGGGTTGGACACTCTGGTTTTGGCTGGTTTGTTTTGAAAAGATTACGTGACGAACGGCATAGTCATCGGTTCTCATGATGGCCTGCTTGGCCAGTTTCTTTTCGGGATTGATGACAAGGGGTCCCTGCAGGTTAATGGTAATTTCACTGTGATCTCTTTTTATATTGACAATGACAACGATAAGGGCTGTTTTCGCATCAGAAAGCTCGATACCCTTTAATTCCTCCTTATGGATTTTTGCCTTGTAGTCAGGAACAAAGATAAGAGGATCTGTTATCACAAAGGCCAGGGATGGATCATCGATGGATTGGAACCACTTAAAAGGACTCTCCTTGTCAACGTGGTCAAGGATTATATAACGTTTACAGTCTTCAAACCCTAAAATACCTTCTGGCAAGGTAATAATCAGATCCTCTTCGATTTCAACGTGACCAAAACGGGTGGTTTCTATTTCCACAAACAGCCCTCTCTATGAGACATTAGTGTGCCGGATAGACTGATACAAAAAAAACATCATACACGGTACGTTGTGCATCATGCATCGCACGGCAATGATCATTTCTGTATCTTTTTCCAAAAAGTGCCGACTTTCTTAAGGTGAACAGGGCTAATGAGAGCAGCCATTCTATTCTCTTCCTGAATCTTCTGATAAATTTCCTCCCGATGAACGGCTGTTTGCTGGGGAGCTTCGATACCCAGCCTTACCTGTTTCCCCTTAATTTCAATGATGCTGACTTTTATGTCATCACCAATGGCAATGCTTTCTCCTAACTTCCTTGTCAATACGAGCACTGATACCTTCCCTGGCAAATACTATCTATGCTTACGGTCTTTTTTAGGATCTATCTCATCATCTTTTTACTATACCCCGGCAGGCAATGCAAACAGTTTCGATCTGCAATCCCCGCATATTATCTGAGGAAATTGAGCAGGGACAACTGTATGGACTGACCCGCTGTTGTCATAATAGCTTCCAAAGCAGTCTGCTGCAGAGTGAACTTGGTCAGATACTCTATCATATCGGCATCTTCTATCTCAGACTTTAGCCCGCTTATCTCAACCTCGCTCACATTAATTCTATTGTTCATGGCTTCAAGCTTATTGGTTCTCACTCCCACTTCCGACCCTTTTTGAACGAGGGTCTCCAGGACCAGGTCAAACTGGTCCAGCATGTTTAAGAGTGCTGTTTGATCATTCTTTTCCAGGGCCTCTTCTAAAACTGCCAGGGTCTTGAAAACGTCTGCAGCCCCCTGTATCCCCAGATCGGAGGCGGTCGTCTCTTCACCCATATCATTTACCACTGCAGCGAAGTCTGAAGAGTTCGAAAGCACATCGAGTGCGGTTCCGGAACTGTTAATGGAGGCAGTAATATCAATACCCAGGTCATTCAAAGCAGTTACAACATCCCTTATTGAGCCTGCTCTGCTGAGGTCAATGATCTCATTCTGCTGGCCGTTGACAACC
>CALJBY010000031.1 GCA_938024025.1 uncultured bacterium | reverse complement strand
CCCCTTCAATGAACTCCTTAACGACCTTAAAATTTACATCGGCTTCAAGTAAGGTGATGCGAACTTCCTTGAGCGCATCTTGTATATTCTGTTCACTGAGCTTGCCGTGACCCTTTAGACGCTTGAAGGTCTGATTCAGCTTTTCACTTAAGTTTTCAAACATACGTTAAGGCCTTTATTTATTGGCAAATAAATAAGCCTTCTATTTAAGTTTATTTTTAGGGTTTTGTCAAGCGCTATTTTGATTATGATTTTTATTGTTTTTATCGAGAAGTGATGTTTCCCTTGATCGTCCGGGGGGAAATGGCTGCCTGCTGCTCTTTTCCCGATAAATCCATGAAAAACAATGAGCTACATGGATGGTGTCTTTCCGGAAAAGCCTCATTTTAACCGCTCTACCCCTGAGTCACCGGGAGGATTTCGGAAGCCCGGTAAAATTATTATGTGTATTCCTGCTTTTGGGACTTGACAAAACAAAACATTTGTGGTGTTTTAGAGAGCTACTTATGATGAGGAAACCGGTTATTACCATTGACGGTCCCTCGGGGGCCGGAAAGAGTACGATTAGTAAGCTCTTAGCTGAAAGACTCAGCTATACCTATATCGACACAGGAGCACTCTATAGAGTTGTTGCCCTCAAGGTGAAACAGAGTGGGAGTGACCCTGAAAACGGTGAGCAGTTGCGTTTACTCTGTAGCAATCTTCATATTGCACTTGACTACAAAGATGGTGCGATTCGGGTTTTTTTAGAAGGAAAGGATGTTACCGAGGCTATCAGAACTCCAGAAATGAGCCTTCTTGCATCCAGGGTGTCAGCGGAAAAAGTTGTTAGAAATGCACTGCTTGCTATTCAGAGAAAACTGGGAGAGGGAGGCGGTGTTGTGGTTGAAGGAAGAGATATGGGTACCGTCGTCTTTCCGGAAGCAGAGGTGAAATTTTTTCTTGACGCTTCTTTAGAAATCCGGGGCAAGAGAAGGTTTGAGCAATACCGTGAGGGAGGGAAAGTTTTTGATCGGGGGACCATCACCCAAGAAATTGCAAAGAGAGATCGTGATGACATGAAGAGGGCGCTTTCACCGTTAAAACCGGCTGATGGTGCTGTCACCATTGATTCAACAGGTATGACCATTGAAGATGTCGTGGAAAGGATGTTGCAGGTTATTGAGCAGTATCTTTCACCATCTTCAAAATAAATAAACTGGGGGTACGTAGTAATGATAGATCATGAAGATGATGTACGTTCTGAAACAGAAGCACAAGATGGTAGGGAAGATGCTGTGAAGGAAGCTCCTGCGGATGGTTCCACCGATGCAAAGCAGCACGAGGAAGAGGAGCTTGGTTTTCAAGAGATTCTCGACAGTAGCATGAAAGATTTAAAGGAGGGGGAAATTGTTGAAGGTGAAGTGATTCAGATTACCTCTGAACATGTCGTGGTGGATGTTGGCTATAAATCTGAAGGACGTATTGAGCTTTCACAGTTTCAGGACAAAGATAGAAAGACGACCGTTGAGGTAGGACAAAATGTTCAGGTATATTTGGAACAGTGGGAAGATGACGATGGAGAAATAGTCCTCTCCAAGGATAAGGCAGACCAGTTGAGAGTGTGGGAGGAAATTAATAAAGTATTGGAGAAAGATGGCGTTATTGAAGGCAAAGTCAGTGCCTTGATTAAGGGAGGCCTCTCAGTTGATATTGGCGTTCAAGCCTTTTTGCCGGGTTCTCAGGTTGATCTTCATCCGATCAGAGATCTGGGTTCTTTAATTGGCAAGAGCTTTAAATTTAAGGTGTTAAAGTTTAATAAGAAACGCGGTAACATAGTTTTATCACGCAGGGCACTCTTAGAAAAGGAGAGGGAAAAATTAAGAGCCGAAACGGTAAAAACCCTTAAGGAAGGAGACATCGTTGAAGGGATCATCAAAAATATCACTGATTATGGTCTCTTTGTTGATCTGGGCGGTATTGATGGTCTTCTTCATATCACCGATATATCCTGGGGAAGGGTAAGCAATCCCTCTGAGATGTTTAAAATGGGGGAACAGATTAAGGTCAAAATAATCAGTTTTGACAGGGAAAAGGAAAGGGTATCTTTGGGCTATAAGCAAATCAAGCCTGATCCCTGGGAACACGCAGAAGAAAAGTACCCGATTGGGGCTCGTATAGAGGGGAAGATAGTAAATATTACTAATTACGGTGCGTTTATTGAGTTAGAGGAAGGTATCGAAGGGTTGATACATATCTCGGAGATGTCGTGGATAAAAAAGATGAGACACCCTTCCCAACTGATATCTATAGGGGATCGTGTCGAAGCCATGGTTCTCGATTTAGATGTGCCGAGAAAAAGAATTTCCCTCAGTTTAAAACAGTTGGAAACTAATCCCTGGGTTCTTATGGAAGAGAAGTATCCACCGGGAACAGTCATTGAAGGTAAGGTCAAGAATATTACCGACTTTGGTATTTTCTTTGGATTTGATGAGGGGATAGACGGGTTAGTGCATATCTCCGATATATCCTGGACCCAGAAGATAAAACATCCTTCTGAGCTTTACAAGAAAGGACAAGAGGTAAGGGCAGTTGTTTTAAGCATTGATAAAGAGAATGAACGATTTTCCCTTGGTATAAAACAATTAGAAAAGGACCCATGGGAGGGAATCGCAGAGCGCTATCAAACCGGGCAAAAGGTCGGAGGAACTATTACCAATATTACCAGCTTTGGTGTTTTTCTCGAGTTGGGAGAAGGTATTGAAGGCCTCATCCATATCTCTGAAATGGGTGAGGTAAAAGTAGAAGACTGCAAGTCGGGAGAGGAACTTTCGGCCATGATTACCAGTATTGATAGAAAGGGGAGAAAGATTAGTTTAAGCATGAAGGAGCTTAAGGAGGTAACGGAAAAGCAAGACGTAGCGGGTTATATGGAAACACAGGAGACCGTGACGTCACCGTTAGGGGAAAAATTGAAGGAAAAATTAGAGGAAAAAAGATTAGAGGAAGAAGCTGCTACAGCAGAAAGCGCGCAAGCATCATTTTTCCAGGATGACCACAGTTCAGAACAATCAGAGCCGGATGTTAACGAGACAGATACAGCAGCACCGGAACCGGAACCAGTCGCATTGGATGCAGAGGCAGATACAGCAGCACCGGAACCGGAACCAGTCGCATTGGATGCAGAGGCAGATACAGCAGCACCGGAAAAGGAACCAATCGCATTGGATGCAGAGACAGGTACGTCAACAGACATAAAAACTGAAAAGGAATAAGAGTGTTATGGTGTAAAACCAGTATCTGGTGTAACACTCTATGAAGAGTAATGAAAAACTCCCCTCTGGTGACAGCTTTTCTCGTTTTGATCGTTATATGTGTAGTGTTCTTTGTGCTGGTATTCGCGATCAGCTATTTTGGGGACCAGTATGCTTATGGGTTGGGTGG
This sequence comes from uncultured bacterium, assembly GCA_938024025.1. Taxonomy (GTDB): domain Bacteria; phylum Desulfobacterota; class WTBG01; order WTBG01; family WTBG01; genus CALJBY01. The sequence goes on along the minus strand of CALJBY010000031.1, from coordinate 4,076 downwards.
GGATAGGATAGGCATTGTAAAGATCGAAGGTACCATTGTAGAATCTGAATCTACCATAGAAAAGATAGTTAAATTCAGAAAGAGTGCCAGCGTTAAAGCTATCATATTACGCATTAATTCTCCAGGTGGTGTAGTTGCCCCCCCCCAGGAAATTCACCGGGAAGTGAAGAAAACCTGCAAGGAAAAAGTAGTTATTGTTTCGGTGGAGTCTATAGCAGCTTCCGGAGGTTACTACATAGCGTGTGCCGCTGATTCGATCGTGGCTAACCCGGGGACACTAGTCGGCAGTATTGGTGTGCTGCTACCTATTGAGAATATTGAAGAGCTATTAAAAAAGATTGGTTTGCAGAGTACGGTTATTAAAAGTGGTAAGTATAAGGATATCGGTTCCATGACGAGACCGATAACAGAAGAAGAGGAAGTTATTTTACAAGACCTGATTGACAATACCTATAACCAGTTTGTTGATGTGGTGGTGGAAGGCCGAGGTATGAAGCGCGAAGACGTTTTAAAGCTTGCCGACGGTAGGGTCTTTACGGGGGCGCAAGCCATTGAACTTGGATTGATCGACAAACTGGGTAATTTACAAGATACGATAGCTCTGGCGGCTGAAATGGTGGGCATTGAGGGGGAGCCGAAAGTTATTTATCCTAAGAAAAAGAAGCCTTCCATCCTCGATTTTATCTTCGAAGAAGTTGCTCAATCCCTTGTCCGCATTATAGAAAAAACGGTTAGCGAGAAGCTTTCTCTCTATTATTTACCTTCTCCCCAGTAGGGTTTACTATTCAGGACTCACGTCTGGGTTTGACACATATACAAGCGATCAGGCTTGCCGGCTCAAAAAGCAAATGCCTGGAATGCCTAAAATGGAGGAGGCGAGAGTCAGGAGAAAAAAGAAAATAGTACCCCTCCATTACTCCATCGTTCCAGTACTCCACCACTCCAGTATTCCATGAGTTTCTCACATCGCACCCCATCCTAGGCGCATAACTCGCAACCGGATGTTACTCCCATTTAATCGGTCACTTTACAGCAAGGAGGATGTATGGCAATAGTCGAGGTGAGTGTAGTTCCCTTAGGGTTATCTACTGCCAGTCTCAGTAAGCATGTTGCGGCGGTCTTGGAACCCTTAAAGTCTTCTGGTCTTAAGTATACCTTAACGGCTATGGGCACTATCATCGAGGGAGAAATAGGGGACGTGATACAATGTGTTCTCAAGATGCATGAGATTCCTTTCGGGGAGGGTGTGCAACGGGTATACACCACGGTTAAGATTGATGACCGCCGGGACAAACAGATAACGATGGAGAGTAAGGTTCGATCAGTGATGAACAAAGACACATGAGCAACACCAGCGACCTTGGTGAGTCAAAAAGTTGACAAGCAGGGATGTTGTGCTGCAGTTCATGGGCATGACACGGATGCATGGGTGATATGTGTGGATAAAAGCAGGATTAACGTGAAGTCCTGCTTTTTTATACACAATTCCTGATTGACAAGCCATAAAAATTTATGTAGTTTTTAGTCCACGTGCATGCTTTTGCCGGCATCCGTAGAGTATATCGTAAATAGTAGCCTGCTTTTATTATGGAAAAGATATTAGAACGTCTCGAAGAATTGGATCAGTTGATAGAAGAGGGTAGGGAACTTGACATCATCAGGTTGATTTCCACTTTTCACCCTGCTGATATTGCTGATGTAATTGATGCTTTGGATGAAGAAAAGAAGAAAAGGCTCTTTGGGCTTCTCCAGGTCGAGACTGCTGCTGATGTGATCATGGAAATCGATGAGATTTCCCGTGAGCTTATCGTGGAAGATATTTCTCAGGATAAGCTTACGCAGATTGTCGATGACATGGAATCGGATGATGCCACTGACTTAATTGGTGAGCTCACTGAGGAACAGGCCCAGCAAATCCTGAGCCATATTGACAAGGAGGACTCTGAGGAGGTTCAGGAACTTTTAAAGTATGACAAAGAGACAGCCGGTGGGATTATGCAACTTGAGCTGGTTGCGGTTCCGCAGGGTGTCACAGTCAGGGATGCCATAGAACAGATACGGTTATCTGCAAGTGAAGTTGAGGATCTGCACAATGTCTTTATCGTGGACGATGGCAAAAAACTCATCGGGGTGCTCCCCTTGAGAAAATTGATCCTGGCTGCTCCTGAAAATCATATTGAAGCCATCATGGATGCAGCAACTATTAAGGTGACTCCTGAAATCGACCAGGAAGAAGTTGCTGAGGTCTTTAGGAAGTATGATGTCGTTTCTCTCCCGGTAGTGGATAATGCAGGGAAGCTCTTGGGAAGGATCATGGTTGATGATGTTGTCGATGTCATTGAGCAGGAAGATTCAGAAGATATCATGAAAATGGCGGGCATACCGGAAGAAGATCTCGTTTACGGAAGCAGCATTGCAGTAATTTCCCGGGCACGCCTTCCCTGGCTTCTTACCAATCTCTTCGGCGGGCTTTTGACCGGCTATTTAATGTGGCTCTTCAGGATTGCCCTGCATGAAGTAATCGCCCTCGTTACCTTTATCCCCGTCATTACTGCCATGGGTGGTAATATAGGCATACAGTCTTCTACCATAATGATTCGTGGTTTTGCCACTGGTCGAGTGGACTTTAATAATCTCAGCAGGATTCTTTTTAAAGAAATAAAGATTGGTTGTCTCATGGGGATAGCCTGTGGGGTAGTTGCTGGTTGTGCTGCTGTGCTGTGGCACAAGGACCCGTTCCTGGGACCTATTGTCGCCCTCGCTATGATAATCGCTATAACAACGGCTGCTTCCATGGGTACCCTTATTCCTGCCTTCTTTAAGAAGGTTAAAATAGATCCGGCTATTGCTGCGGGCCCTTTTGTTACTACGGCAAATGATATCGTGGGAATCGTCATTTATTTAGGTATTGCAACACTGTTTCTAAAATTTTTAGTGGCACAACCCTAGGACAGGAACATGCCTAATTATATAAATCCCGCTGTGATACTCCACTCTCTCGATTTTGCTGAGTCGGACAAGCTCGTCACTTTTTTTACCCGGGATTTTGGAAAGTTAAAGGGAGTTGCCAAGGGAGCTAAGAGAAGCAGGAAACGGTTTGGCAGCGGTCTTGAACCCCTTACCTATTGTACGATCTCCTTTTTCGAAAAGGAGAGTGCACAGTTGGTGCGATTGGATCATTGTGCAATTGTTGAGTCATACTCCCACATACATGATGACGTTTTAAAGGTGGGTTATGCAAGTTATTTAGGTGAACTCATCAGGGAAATGGTGGCTGAACGAGAGGCCAACCGGGAGCTCTTTAAACTGCTTACTACCTTTCTTTCCCTCATCAATGAGCCTTTTTTCCGGGAGGAGTTCATCAGGATATTTGAGCTACGCTTGCTTGCCCTCGCAGGCTATCAACCGGAATTGAGTAGATGTGTCATCTGTAGAAAAGCGGTGAATGGCAATCGGGAACATCAGTTTAGTGAGCGCAAGGGTGGTCTTATCTGTTTTGAGTGTTTCAAGGGTTCTCGTGAATATCCTACGCTTTCTGGAGGGACGATTAAAATGTTACAGCGTGCCCAGACTATTGAGCTCACAAAAGTCAAGCGGCTTTTTTTCTCTCCGCAGGCTTGTGAAGAAAGCAGAAAAGTACTGCCGCATTTTATTGAGTCCCGCATAGAAAAGCCCTTGAAATCGCTGCGATTTATAGAACACCTTGGCGAATCAAAGGGGGTCAAGTACACGAATAAATGCCTTAAATGAGCTAAAATACCTAATAGTAAAAACAAAGAATCCGAAATCTAAAATCCGAAATGTGAGAGCTCATTACTCCATCACTCCAGTACTCCATGAGTTTCTCATGTAGTAAACAGTAAACGCGCAACACGAAACCCGTAACTTGTAACAAGTACAGCTCATATCACAGATCGTACAGCAGTGCATGATATTCTGATTTAGGATGTGCATATGTGTGGTTTATCAAAGTCTCATGAATGTAAGCTTTCAACTAAAACAGTGAATATTTTTTAAGGCAGGAAAATTATGACCGTTGAAATGGATAAAATTGTTTCTCTGTGTAAAAGACGCGG
>CALJBY010000030.1 GCA_938024025.1 uncultured bacterium | reverse complement strand
GCGCGTCCTCCGCAGAGGGTACTAACAACGCTTGTTCCCATAAGGGAAGACGGAACAAGAGGAGCATCCCAGCCGGAAGGCGTGTAGGGCACCAGATTGACCCCGCTCGGGATGGTGGTGGTAGTCGTTGTTGTCGCGTCTCCCTCTGCGATAAAATCGACAGATGACACTGTCTGACCTGCCGCAACGGTAATCACAACAGCGTCATCGAGGTCTGTCTCCTGGCCGCTCTCATCGTCACCGTTATAATACTCCTTTACAACAGGATCGTTAAAAGACGGCTGTTGTAAATTCTCCGCATAGGGCCCCACGCTGGAGCCTGCAGTAAAATTGGGGTTAATGGGTTCAATAAAAAGGATATACTCCCCTGGCGTAACATACATCTCATATTCCCCACTATCCTGCCGGTAATAATCGGAAACACTGGAAAACTGGCTGAGATCCTCATCACCAACCTTTACGGCTACAACATTGGCTCCAAGTACTGGTTGTCCATCCGTCCGTTTGACTGATCCCTTTATCATTCCATAGACAGCACTCACGTTGGATGCGGGGTATAAGAGCGTAAGAGCAGCTTCATCATCGGGATTTGGTTCTCCAAGGGGAGTATCATCATCAGTAGCAGTAGGATACATGGTGGGAACATAGCTATCGTTCAGTATACTCCCGTCATTCACATAGCTTCCATTAATCTGGGTATGGTCCAATCCTAAAAAATGACCTATTTCATGGAAAAAGGTAGCCTGGAACTCTCGATCGTCAAAGATAGCAGTGAACTTACCATTCATGACGGCGAGTCCTTCCACATAGTAACCCGTAGAAAGATTGTAACTCGAACCTGCAAAACCGATAATACCGTTACTCGCCCCATCGCCAAACTCTGCATCTATAATTGAACCATCGGAGTCAAAAATGATAGGATTAATCCCGTCGTTAAAATCATCCAGGTAGCGGACATAATTTATTCTGGTAATATCAAGGGGAAGCTGACCGCCATTCTGAAAAGCAATGGTTGCCGTTGGGACACTCCCCCATAGCTCGAAACTCGTGTCAACCAGCGAAGTAGCCAGCCCATTACTGAAAGAGCCCAGAGCTCCCCGGTCAGGGTGATACGGTATGGGAAAGTGGCTTCCTTGATAAACCACTGCCCTGCCGTTCACCGTGTTAAGCGGTCCCCCTGCGTAGAGATGAGCCGTTAAAAAGAGTGTAAGAAACAGCAGGAGTAACGGTGCTGATTGTCTGATGGTGCGGCTTACTTTTTTAGGTTCCACGGTACGAGCCCCTGGTACTGTCTTTACCATCTATTGTGTATCCACCATACCTTCAACCAGGGTGATGAATGTTTGATAGTTAACCGGTCCTGATTGGTGCGGCACAACCCGATCGAGTGCAGCTAAAAAGGAAGACCCTGCAGCCCTCTTTGCGTATTTTGTTGTATCAATGCCCTGAAACAGATTACTGTTGTTGTTTCCATTGACAACTACCTTTTCACCTGTTGATGAAGAAAGGACTGAAAAGGTTCCCTGAGCCAATCCCACGGGGCTGGTAAATCCCACATCACTTTTTCCATAGAGAAAAAGAATTACCTCTTGGCCACGGGTAAAGGTGGGTACATTGCCAATATCGACGGCAACCTTGCTCATCTTAAAAGTGATTTCGTCCACCTCTTCACCCTTGAGCATCTGTGTTACGGTAAACTGCACAAAAACAACCTCCCGGCCCGTCTCAGCATCATAGCGTCTCTCAGAACCGGTACACAGACCTGAAAAAATGTACTGGGCACTCGTAATAACATCCTCTAAATTCATCTGTTTGACCACTACCGGCATGGACTCCTTAGTCATGAGGCAACCCCAGATGAGCACTACTACCAGTGTAAGATTTCTGATCATTCGCATTGCATCTCCCTCGCAAACCATTTTTTGATCACTCGTGCCAACAGGTAATTACAGTAAACTATAAAACATATCCTTACCGCTGTCAAATGAGACAGGAGCTATCAGTGTAGGGACGGCCAGGGAAAAGAGACACCCGCTCCGCTAAAACCTCTTTGTGGTGTGGGGATGGTATGCAGTCAGACTGGACTACTAGAGAAAGGTATCGCCTTATTGAAAAAATACTTTAGAGAAGAATGCCTATCTAGTCATTAAGAGAGGGTTTCTTTGTTCCCCCTATTTCCTTTTCCGTTCTCTTTTTCTTTTCTACCTTGTAGAGTTCAAAGGTATAGTTCTGTTCTTTAAAAGAAAGGACCGGGGTGCAGTCATATCGTTCCAGTATATTGGTACAGAATGAATTTTGCAGTTTGTCTGGGACATTACACCAGAAGTTGTAATGAAAATAGATGCCTCCCTTATACCGGTAGAAGAATCTTTTGAAAGCATTTTTCTGTTCAGTAGGGAGTGATGCCTGTGCAGCATTTTTACCCCACAGGAGAAACATATTGGGATTGTGGGTGAGCACTACAGCATCATCGGGAAGAACGTTAGCCATTTCTTTGGCAAATCGATGGTCCGCTCTCGCTCCCCAGGCCTCCTGGGTAATCGCCCTGACAAAGGGAAGAAAGGGAAGAAAACTGAACGCAATAATAACCGGGAGGACATAGCTCAGATAGGTAAACTTTAGCCGGTGACGAAAGACATATTCCAGTGACACTGCCCCATACCCGGCAAGGAGTGCAAGAGGCATGGCAGATAAGAGAGAAAAGCGGACGTCTGCTCCATAGTTATAGCTGCCGGCATAGAAAAAAATAAATATGCCCCAAAACAGCAAAAACCAGCTAAGGAGTACGAGCTTCGCCCGCAGATGGAATGTAGTGGGTACCCTATCTCCCTTCCCCGCCTTGAGCACGATCCCCAATCCAAACAGCACAGTAAACAGCAGGGGAAAGCGAATGTTTTTCAGATAGAAAAGAGCATTTACCTTAAAGTTTCCCTTAAAATACTCAGTTGAAAACTTAGGGCCGGAACTGCCCCAACCGGCATCTTTAAATGAATAGAGGTGAACAAGATGGGGTATCATGAGGATAAAAAAGATGGCAAGGAGAAGATAGAATTCTCCTCTTCTGAGCGTATAGCTCCCCCAGAAGAGCACCACCAGGCCGATGACCATCAGCAACATGATCGACTCTGGCCTGAACTGCACGGCAAACGCTGTCATGACCGCTAACAACCAGAGTGCTGTGTTTTCCCTGGATCTGACAAAAATGAGTGCGCTGAGCAAGGCCAGTCCCGGAAAAAGGGCAGCACTTGGTTCCACTGCAGTTGTATTAGCCCACATCATAAATTCCGGTGTCAGCGCGAAGATCAACGCTGCATAGACTCCTGGAAGAGCACTCTCAAACAACAGGTATCCGATTAAAAAGACGGTTACTATTGCTAACCCGTAGAGCAGATTATTCGTGAGGAAGGCAGCACGTTCATGAACACCAAACAGACGGAATACCACACTTAAAAGATAAGGCCAGCCATTCGGTTCCTTATTGTATTCCAGGCGGTCACAATGGAACTCGCCGTACTCATTTCTCCCTTCGTTACACATGGCTGCACGGCCAATAAATCTTTTCCACACGTTACTGAAGCTCTGTTCATAGTCTTCACCCGAGTGAGCGTCTGAACTTTTCAAGCAGGCAATGTTCTGGCCGATGCTCTGGTAGATATCTTCATCATAGTATATTCTATGATCCCGGGGTACCACAAAGATTATGATGAGTAGACCAATCACCGTGATACCACCCACCGCATACCAGCTACCTCTGGTAATTCCGGCAAAAACCCTTTTGAAAACCCTTAGGTTAAGAAGAGTCGCAACGATTACCAGTAAAAACGTTATCTCTAAAAAGAGTGGAGAGATGATCTGCAGATGCTCCCTGAGCTTCCAGGCATGAAAGTTTTTTGTCCACCAGACCAGGACCAGAGCACCCAGCAGAAAAAGGGCACCACTGACAACAAAAAGAATGGTTTGCGGTGATTTCTTCATTGCACCCCCCGTACCAGATAATTTCCTATAACCAGATAATCATTGCCTGTCCTCTTAAGGGTATCCAGCGCTTCTGCTGGAGAACACACCAGGGGTTCACCGTGAATATTAAAACTGGTGTTGAGGACCACTCCCCTTCCCGTTAATGCTTTTACCGTGCTGAGCATCTTCCCATAGCGTGATGCAGTATCGGTAATAATCTGCGGCCGGCAGCTCCCATCGACACTGATTACCCCTTCCAGCTCATCACGCTTATCTTCTTTTACCCTATAGCCCATTGTCATGAAGCGGTTCGGTGTATCATAGTCTTCAAGATAACGGCGCGCATCCTCTTCAAGCATGGTGGGGCAGAACGGTTGATACCACACCCTCATCTTCAAGCGCAGGTTGAGGACATCTTTAATGCGCTTGGAGTTGGGTAGTGCAAGAATGCTCCGGTGACCGAGAGCACGGGGGCCATATTCCATCCTCCCCTGAAACCAGAAGATAATATGGCCTTCAGCAATCAGCTTGGCTGCCTCTTCTTCAATGTTTTCATGGACGGTATACTGAAACCCGCTCGCGTTGAGGGCAGCTTGTATCTCATCCGCGGAATAGTCTTTTCCTAAAAATACATGGTCTAAAGGATAGGTGCTGGTCCCCTGCAATGCATGATTGGCAGATACGGCAGCACCTAAAGCAAGACCCCCATCTCCCATATGGGGAAAGACAAAACACGCTTCTACCTCAGGAAGTAAACGAATGAGCATGTTCACCTTAATATTAGAAAAAACACCTCCGGCAAGTGCTACCCGAGTGCGTCCTGTTGCCGACAAGGCATTTTTCACCAGTGCAACTATCTTGACTTCCAGTGTCCTCTGGGCCATGTAGGCAAATTGCTCAGAAGGAAATCTCCACAATAATTTTTTGAGTTCATTATACATCCTGAGGGTGCTGTATTTACATCGCACCGTTACGCCATCAATCTCAATCAATGCAAGCAATGGATTCTCATCATCAGGGATGGGATAAGCATAGTTGGCAATCGCCATGACCTTTCCCTCATCTTCCAGCTCCCTCATGTTCATTAAATTGGTAACATGTTCAAAAAAGATACCAAGGGAATGTTTCCCGGGGATGGCTGTTATGCGCGCAAGCTTCTTGTCAGATAAGGTGCTAATGGTCCCCGATAGAGCATCTCCAATGCCGTCTATGGTTATCACCAGAGCATCCTCAAAACCGCTGCAAAAAGCGGCGGCAGCAGCATGGCAGAGATGATGGTCAACCAGGTGAATCCCGCAGTTCGTAAAGCCCAATCTCCTGAGAGACCGCCTAATAGATAGCTCGCTCAAGCGTTTGGTCAGGGGATGTGGTCCATATTCGGTCAAGGTATACTTTGCCTTTTTTTTCAGGTTACTGAGTGCACCGGGCTCCTTTTTGCGTCTCCTTATGAGATAATAGTCTTCCTTGGTGGAAGGAAATATCCTGGCCATGGTTTTAGAAAAATCATAGGTGGATACGGCAACATGATCAATCTCAGCAGGTGTGAGCTTCACCTGTTCCAAACACCCTGCAATGGCGTTTTCCGGAAAACGAATCTCCAGTTTTCGCCTCGTTAAGCGCTCCTCATTTAAAGCGACCTCAATCCGGTTATCTTTTATGATAGCGGCACCGGAATCATGCCCGTCCCATATGCCCAAAATATACATGGTTAACCTCTACTCGTATTGGATCACATACTGCAAGCACCACATGCCAACTCTGGCCATTAGATTCTTACGCAGCTAAATCTGGGCCTTTCTCTTTCAGCTATATGTATGGTAGGAGGGGCTTTAAGCCGCGAATTCATCGCGCATGCATGCGCTCCTACAGCATTGCAAATATTATTGGTTAGCATTTGTTTGGCATTTTTTATTTGAGATTTGTTGTTTCAGCAATGTGTCCCGTCATTTGTTCGACCATCTCCAGAAATCCTTGGCAGCAGTTACTACCCTCCTCGCGTCCTTCCAATTAATGAGCATGAGCGTTTTATAGATACTTCTCAGATTAAAATAAAAACGCTTGTACGCCAGGGTCCGATACCGGTTCACTTCATCGGAAGAGATGGTCGGCAGCTCCATGAAGGCACAATCCTGTTTAAAACAGCTGAAGTCAGGACGTGCAATCCACCCCTCCTTAAGGGCACGGTCATAGAGCCGGCTTCCAGGAAAAGGAACGGCACAGTAAAACTGCGCCAGATCAAGCGGTAAGGTTCGTGCATAGTCTATCGTCTGTTCCAGTGATTCTTTCGTTTCACCGGGAAGTCCTAAAATAAAATGTCCAACGGTCTTTATACCTGCCTCGTGGGCATAACGCACTGCTTGAAAAGCCTGTTCAACGGTTGTACCCTTTCCTGCTTCATCCAGAATCTTTTGACTGCCGGATTCAATCCCATAGCTTATCATCCAACAACCCGCCTGTGCCATTAAGGTGAGGAGTTCTTTATCGACCGTATCGACCCTGCTGTTAGAGGTCCATGAAATGCGCAGTCCTCGCTCAATGATACCCTTACAGAGTGCTGCCACATATGCTCTATCTACCACAAATGTCTCCGCCCAAATGAAGAAATCCTGCATGCCAAAACGTTCACCGGCATACTCGATTTCTTTGAGGACACTTTCCACCGACCGTTTCCGTAATCTTTTTCCATAGTAGGTGTGGCAGGTACAGAAACTGCAGTTAAAAGGGCATCCCCGTAACGGTGCAACCATCAAAAAACGCTTCCCCTTGAGTGGCAAGCGATATCGATCCAGGTCCAGCAGATGCCAGGCAGGCAATGGCAGGCTATCCAAATCCTCAATAAATGGCCGGGGAGGATTTGCAACGATAGTTTCTGTATCAGTGCGAAATGTTATTCCCGCCACATCCGCAAGGCAACCACCCTCCGTTACGGTCCTGGCCAATGACCTAACCGTCATTTCGGGCTCATTGCGTATGATACAGTCAACTGCCGGGAATGCCGCTAAACACTCTTTGTCCAAAACCGTTACGTGGGTCCCAAAAACTACAGTACGTATCTTATCGTCACATCCTTTAATAAAAGAAGCTAATTCTAAATCACTTGACAGAGAAGGGGTACCCGTGCTCCAGATGACTGCCCCGGGCACAAAATCTCGTGTCAGGTCCCCCAATGCGTTCCGACTCATCTCCTGCGCTGCACAATCCACGATCTTTACCACATGTCCATCTTCTTCCAATACAGCTCCCATGGTAGCGAGTGAAAGAGGAGGCCAGAGGGTTGCCCAGACTCCCTGCTCCTGTGTACAGCGGCCCTCTCTGATGAACTTTTTATTGTCGTGCGCAGGAGGATTTAAGAGGAGTATCTTCATGAGTTACTTCCTTATACCTTCCCTGTTTTCCGTGAACGGGATACTCTCTTTCTCATTACCAGTGATCGTATAAATAATCAAATTACTTTTTCTCCATGGGATGTAATCACGTGCGTATACGGCATAGGGCTCATAAGATAGATTGAGAGGAGAGAAGGGAGGAGTATGGTAAAGCCAAAGACACAGACCTCACAAAGCGGTGGGTACTGCCCGTGAGTGCTGACCAGGACATTGCGAGCATAGGAAGAATCGTCTCCCGAAACAAAACCAGCTAAAAAAAAGACCCTCAGAAATAATGCACAAAGTATACGCGTGTTGACCCTTATCCACGGTGCATTCATCGATCAAAAAAGGAGGTATTTCACCAGGGTATAGACGTACCGAAACCACACTTTTCTAAGACTGATTTTAGAGTACCCCTCTTCCCGCTCATACTCATGGCTGGGAACTTCTGCCATTCTAAAACCTTTCTTGAGCGTTTTCATGATCATTTCTTGTTCAATCGTTGTAATATCTTCTCTGAGGTCAAGCTGCTTAATGACGTCAGTTTTAATAGCCCGAAAACCATTTTGACTTTCACTCAATCTCACCTTAAACTTCCAGTTTATACATGCGGTAATGAAGGAACTTCCCATCAAGCGGAAACATTCATCAAAGCCACCATGGAGTTCACTTGAGCCCCCAATCAGACGAGAGGCTGAAACATGATCCGCCTCGCCTTTTTCGATTGGCGCCACAAGTTTCGGGATATCCTTCGGATCGTGCGAACCATCCGCATCAATAAAAACGATAATATCTCCGCTGACAAAATCTATAACATGCCTGATGGCCTCTCCCTTCCCCTTCTTGTTGTCAAGAATAACTTTGGCCCCCTGCTCTGCAGAGACCTCTCTCGTTCTATCCTGAGAATGCCCATCAACCACAATAATTTCATCAGCGTAAGGTTTGCATTCCAGGATTATCCTGGCTATGGTATCTTCTTCATTGAGAGCAGGAATAACAACAGACGTCTTCACGTGTCCTTGATCCATTCATTTCTCCCCTGTATGTAAAGCTTCTTTGCATAGTAAACATATTTTAACAATAAGTAAAGCTCATTCTTGGCCGCGCCGCAAGGAGAGTAACGGGATGATTTACATCGTAATGCTCCAGGCGGTCGTGAAAGATCACTCGCGCTAATTATATCTTGACCCTTCCATGATAGTAGTGTTATAGTACTTTTCATGATTCATGTACTGTACTACATGTGATATTAATCTTTAAAGCAGAGGTTGCACACCTATGGTTCACAGTGAGGGGAAAGACCCCATCGAAATACCTGAATCACTACCACTCCTCCCGGTCAGAGATATTGTTATCTTTAATCACATGTTCCTGCCATTATACGTAGGGAGAGAATCGTCCATCACGGCGGTGGATGAATCACTGGAAAAAGACCGTCTCATCTTTCTCGCTACCCAAAAAGACCCCAACAATGACGACCCGAAGCCTGACGATATATACGCTGTGGGCACGGTAGCCATGATTATGAAGAAGTTCAAGCTGCCCGATGGACGGGTCAAGATTCTGATACAGGGGTTGGTGAAGGCGACGATTACAGAATTCACACGGCAGAAACCTTCTTTCCACGTTACCATTGAGCAAGTTCCTGATACGGGTGCACTTGAAATATCGCCCGAGGTTGAAGCACTGATGAGAAATGTGAAGGAACAGTGTGAAAAGATCCTGTCGCTTAAAGGTCTTATTTCAACCGAGGTAATCGAAATCCTTGACAGTGTCAATGAACCCGGCAGACTCGCTGATCTCGTTGCATCTAACCTGAGACTCAAGATTGAAGAATCCCAAAAGATCTTAGAAACGTTTGATCCCGCTGAGCGACTTCAAAAGATCAATGAACACCTTACCAAAGAGCTTGAAGTCTCCACCATGCAGGCAAAGATCCAGTCTCAAGCCAAGGAAGAGATGACTAAGACCCAGCGGGAGTATTTCTTACGGGAACAGCTGAAAGCAATCAAAGCAGAACTGGGTGATATTGATGAAAAAACTGCGGAAGTTGCTGACTTATCCAAAAAAATAAAACAGGCCAAGATGCCCCCTGAGGTAGAAAAAGAAGCAAGAAAACAGCTGGCACGATTGGAACAAATGCATGCAGATGCGGCTGAAGCGTCAATCATCAGAACCTACCTGGACTGGTTGGTAGATATTCCCTGGAGCAGAACAACCAAGGACAACCTTGATATCCAGAAGGCAAAAAAGGTTTTGGATGAGGACCACTATGACTTAGAAAAGGTGAAAGAGCGCATATTAGAGTACCTTGCGGTTAGAAAACTGAAGAAAAAAATGAAAGGTCCTATCCTCTGTTTTGTAGGACCTCCTGGTGTTGGCAAAACCTCTTTAGGCAAATCTATTGCACGGGCTTTGGGAAGAAAATTTACGAGAATTTCCTTAGGAGGTATTCGTGACGAGGCGGAAATCAGGGGACATCGCAGGACCTATATTGGCGCACTCCCCGGCAGAATTATTCAGGGTATTAAGCAGTCAAACAGTAACAACCCCGTGTTCATGATGGACGAAATAGACAAAGTCGG